>NZ_JBFBJT010000063.1:0-40378 GCF_040686175.1 Streptomyces sp. NPDC086077
CAGGAAGGCGGTGATCCCGCGCGGGCCGTCCTCGCCGGTGCGGGCCATGACGGTGTAGAAGTCGGCGATGCCGCCGTGCGTGATCCAGGCCTTGGAACGTGGCCTGCTGGGCGGCCCATTGGGGCTGCGCGGACGTACGGCTGCTGGGGCGGGTCGGGCCGGACGCGGCGGCGTGGCACGAGCGGGCGCTGACCGCGGCGGGGGTGCGGGCCCAGTTGGTGGTCGACCCGCAGGCGCCGACGGGGACGGTGATCTGCCTGGTGGACACGGGCGCCGCGGCCGAGCGGACGTTCCTCACCGACAGCGGCGCGTCGTTGCGGATCGGTCCCGGGGACTGGTCGGACGCGCTGCTCGACGGCGTGGCCTGGCTGCACCTCTCCGGCTACCTGCTCTTCTCCGAATCCGGCCGGGCGCTGGTGGCGGTGGCCCTGGCGGCGGCACGCGCGCGTGGAGTGCCGGTCAGCATGGACCCGGCGTCGGCAGGGTTCCTCGCGGAACTGGGGGTGGACCGTTTCCTCGCGCTCGCCGACGGCGTGCGGGTGCTGCTGCCCAGCCGGGACGAGGCCTGCCTGCTCACCGGGTTGCCGGACGCGGCCGACGCGGCGGCGAAGCTGAGCCGCCACGTCCCGCTGGTGGTGGCCAAGCAGGGTACCGACGGTGCGCTGGTGGCCCGCTCCGGCACCGTACGCGCCCACGTCCCCGCCGCAGCGGCCAGGCCCCTGGACACCACAGGTGCCGGTGACGCCTTCACCGGCGCCTTTCTCGCCGCCCTGGTCGCGGGAGCCGAACCGGAGGCGGCAGCGCGGGAGGGATGCGCGGCGGGCGCGCGGGCGGTGGAGCAGGTGGGTGGGCGGCCACCCGTGGGACCGGCCGTTCGGTGAGCGAGGCCCGAGCCCTGGTCGGACGACCGAACCGGTCACCGGCACACCGTCCGCGCGCTGCTGGGCGTGAATGCGTCCCAGTCCCCGGACGAGCCCCCGGAAGAATCCCCGCCGGACGAGCCCACCGCACACCTACCGCTTACGCCCCCACGCCGAAATCATCGGAGCGGCCGCCAGATCCATCGTGCCGGAGGCGATGTTGGTCAGGTGCTGCTCGACATCTTGGTCGGTGGCGAACTTCCCGGCGACGAGTTCTCCCCTTACCTGACGGATCGTCGCGGCCTCCAGGTCGGCGCAGGCCGGCGCCGCGACCGGGAAGTACGCGTCGGCCTCGACACGGACCATGCCGCACTGACGGAGCAGACGCGGCAGCCTGCGGCCGTTCTCGAGGTCGGTGCCCTGCCCGGCGAGGAACCGGTGCAGGCCGCGCCGCATCCGGTTCGCCAGTTGCTCCTCCGGGCCGTATTCGTCGGGGCAGATGAGGGGTTGCAGGGTGAGGTCGGTGTCCTCGACGAGGAGCCGGCCGCCGGGTCGCAGCGCCTTGACCATCGACCGCAACGCCCGCTCGATGTCCGGCACATGAACGAGGGCGAGTCGGGCGTGCACCAGGTCGAAGGCCTCCCCCGGCGGGTCCTGCGCACCCACGTCGTGCACGCGCCGCTCGACGGGCGAGCGGGACGGCCCCGAGGCCCACGAGCTGTCGGTGCCGGTCACGACGATCTTGCCGGTAGGACCGACCTTCTTGGCCAGCCAGGACTCCACGGAGGAACCGCCCGCGAGCTCCCAGCAACGCCAGCCGGGTCCGACGCCGAGCGCTTCGAAGTGCCGGAACGTCGTCGGGTCGAAGAGGCTTGCGAGGGCGTCGGAGAACGAGACCACCCGGGACTGGCGGCTGTCGGGCCGATAGCTGTTCTCGGTTAGCGTCATACCCCGATCATCCCACTTGTCCTACTTGTCCGAAGTGTCTGACGCTCCGGTACGACGAGTCGGCTGCGACGTGTGGTTTACAAGGCGACCCTCACACGGGGGCCATGGCGAGGACCGCGCCGGGGGCCCAACTCCCGTCGTCCACAACCGGGAACCAAGCGGAATCGGGGTTTTCCACAGGCTTACCCGCTGCTCACGCGGTCCTGGCACACTGGCGCGACAGGCGCAGGAATGCGGCGCGAGAGGGATCCACGCGAGGAGATGCAGATGTCCATGGCAGGGAATCTGCGGAAGGTCACGGGCCTTGGCAGGGGCGGCGGCCTGCGCAAGGTCGCGCGGCTGGCCAGGAGGCGCCGGCGCGTCGACCTGAGCCACCCGGCGCGGTCCCCGCTGGGCTCCTCGGTGGTCAACTGCGTGGCCTACGAGGAGGGGACCCGGCTCCCCCTCGGTGGCGACCTCGTGGATACGGTGAGCCGGGTGCGCAAGAGCGGGGCGGGCTTCGTCTGGCTCGGCCTGCACGAGCCGACCGACCAGGAGTTCGCCGGTATCGCCGAGCTCTTCGACCTGCACCCGCTGGCGGTCGAGGACGCGATCGAGGCCCACCAGCGCCCGAAGGTGGAGAGGTACGGCGAAACGCTGTTCGCGGTGTTCAAGTCGGTCTGCTACGTCGAACACGAGGAACTCACCGCCACCAGCGAGGTGGTGAACACCGGCGAGATCATGGTGTTCGTCGGCCAGGACTTCGTGGTCACGGTGCGGCACGGCCGGCACGGCTCGCTGGGCCCGCTGCGCGAGGAGCTGGAGGCCGACCCCCACCAGCTCACCAAGGGACCCTCGGCGGTGCTGCACGCGGTCGCGGACCACGTCGTCGACGAGTACCTGAACGTCATCGACGCGGTGCAGGCGGACATCGAACAGGTGGAGACGGACGTCTTCGCGGAGCACGGCGCACGCGCGGACCCGGGCCGTATTTACCAGCTCAAGCGTGAACTGCTGGAGCTGAAGCGGGCCGTGGTCCCGCTCGGCCGGCCGCTGCTGGATCTCGCCGACCGGCCGATGCGGGTGGTGGAGCCCGAGATACAGGCGTACTTCCGCGACGTCTCGGACCACCTGATGCGCGCGACGGAGCAGCTCGCCGGGTTCGACGAACTGCTCAACTCCATCCTGCAGGCCCACCTTGCGCAGGTCACGGTCGCGCAGAACGAGGACATGCGGAAGATCACGGCCTGGGCCGCGATAGTCGCCGTGCCCACGATGGTCTGCGGGGTCTACGGCATGAACTTCGACCACATGCCCGAGCTGCACTGGAAATATGGTTATGGCATGGTCATCGGCGTCATATCAGTGGCCTGCCTGGCCCTGTACCGCGGATTCCGGCGCAACGGCTGGCTGTGACCGCCCGGTGCGGGTGAGGCAGGCCGACGGTCAGCGGCTCGTGCTCCTGGCGTAGACCCGCTCCGCCCAGTAGGCGATCTGGTCCTCCGTCAGGTGCTGGGCGAGGTCGGCCTCGCTGATCATGCCGACCAGGCGCTTGTTCTCGATGACGGGCAGCCGGCGGATCTGGTGATCCTCCATCTCCTGGAGCACCTCGCCCACGTCGGCGCTCGCGTCGACCCAGCGCGGCGTGCCCTGAGCCATCTCGCCCGCGGTGACCTTGGACGGGTCGTGCCCCATGGCGACACAGCCGACCACGATGTCGCGGTCGGTGAGGATGCCGCAGAGCCGTTCGTTCTGGTCGCTGATGGGCAGGGCCCCGACGTTGAGCTCACGCATCAGCTGGGCGGCGCGGTCCAGGGTCTCGTGAACGGGGATCCACTGGGCGCCCCGGTGCATGATCTCTCCGGCAGTGGTCATGGGGTACCTCCCGGTGCCGGACGGCCGGCGCGGCGCGGAACACACCGCTAGTCCCGGCGCCTTCATTCTCGTCGGGCCGTCCTGCCCACGCACCCGGGAGCGGTCAGGGGGAGAACCCGATGATCTTCCGCGGTACGCCGCGGAAGATCACCCGGGACTCCTCGCCCTTCTCCGTCGGGGGATCGATGCGGCCGAGAGGCGTTTCAGCCGCTCCACGCCGGGCGGCGCGGGTCGTCGGCGCGGACGAGGACGTCGGCCGTGCCGGCGGGGTCGGTCTCCTGCTCGTAGCGCTCGAAGGCGGGGAGGGTCCAGTGGCCGGCCTCGGGGGTGCGGCGGCGCAGGGCGCCCGGGGAGAGCAGGAGATGAACGGTCAGGTCGAAGGGGAACCAGTGGCGCAGCAGGAAGGGGCCGTGCAGCAACAGGATGCCGCCGGGCGGGAGCTGGACGTAGGGGCTGCGCGTGGCGCGGTCGGTGACCGGGTCCAGGAGGTCGGGCAGGACGCGACCGTCGCCGTCCGCTTCGAGGGGTCCGAACACCTCGCGCCACAGGGCGCCGGTGTCGAACCAGCCGTCGTAGTAGGCGTCCACGTCCTGGTGCCCGTGCTCCAGACGGACGGAGGCAGGGCGGAGGAAGCCCTCCGTGCCGACGACCAGCGAGGAGCGGCCCCGGGTGCGCAGGACCTCGTGGACGCGAGCGGCGAGGTCTCCCGGCGCGGCCGCCGGGGCGCCGTCGAAGGCGACGCGTGGCCAGGGGCTGCCGTCGGCCGGCTTGAGGTCGAGCAGGCGTTCGGCGAGGCGGTCGCCGAGCCGGTCCCAGGTGATCGCTTCGAGTCGCACACGACCATGATTGCGGATGCGGGGGTGGTGACGGACAGGGCCGCGTCACGGTGCGGGAATGCGGGGCGTGGAAGCCGGGGGGCCGTGGGAATGAAGCGGACATGGCAGTGCGCGTGACTCCCTCGCCGGCCGGCGGAGGCGAGACCAGACCCCTCACCGGCTGCGGTACCGCTCCCGTTGTCATCCAGTCGCTGAAGAAGAAGCGCTGCGCCCGCTGCCGGCGTGGTCCGCTGTCGCTGCTCGTCATGGAGGACAGGGCGCCCCGGTGCCTCCACTGTGCCGACCTCGGGCATCTGGTGTTCCTCCCGCGTGGCGACACGGCGCTGACGCTCCGGGCGCGGGAGGAGAGCTCGCTGTCGGTGGTCGTCGTGCGGTTCAACCGGCGCAAGAGCCGTTACGAACGGCAGGGCGTCCTCGTCGAGGAGGCGGGGCTCGCCCGTGCCGAGGAGCGGTGCCTGGCGGACGCGGAGGCCCGCCGCAGGCGCCGGGCGCGGGACGCGCAACGCCGGGCGGTCGCGGACTCACGGTTCGCGGAGGCGTTCGCGGCGGAGATCCTGCGGCTGTTTCCGGGGTGCCCTCCGGAGCGGGCACGGGCAATCGCGGCGTACGCGTCGCAGCGGGGCAGCGGGCGCGTGGGGCGGTCGCCGGCCGGGCGGGCGCTGACGGAGGGGGCGGTGACGTCGGCGGTGGTGGCGGCGGTGCGGCATGGGGACACGCCGTACGACCAGCTGATGATGAGCGGAGTGCACAGGCACGAGGCGCGGCGCAGGATCGCGGCGTCCGTGCAGACGGTGCTGCGGGAGTGGCGGGAGGCGGGGCTCGGGTCCGTGGGGTGACGGGACGGGCTCGTGAGGTGACGGGGACCGGCCGTGGGATGACGGGGGCGCTGACGGAGCGCGTACCGCGACGCGGGCCTCCTCGCGTGGACGCTCGCGTATGGGCTTGCGGCGCCGAGGAATGGTCCGGGTCGGTCGGCCGGGATTCACTGAGGAGGAGCGGGGACGACCGGTGTGCCGGTCGGGGGCCCGATACGACATGGGAGGAGTGGGTGACGTGATCGACGGGCCGTACTTCGTGCTGACGGTCGTGGGGCTGCTCGGGGCGGGGCTGGTGGCGGGGGTCTTCTGCGGTTTCTCGACCTTCGTGATGCAGGGGCTGGCCGCGCTGCCCGCGGCGCAGGGCGTCGCCGCGATGAAGGCGATCAATGTGACGGCGTTGCGGCGGCCGTTCATGTCGGTGTTCCTGGGATCGACGCTGGTCTGCGCGGTGATCGCGGTGGTGACCTTCGTGCTGTGGCCGGACGAGGGGGCCGTGGAGCTGCTGGTGGGCAGCGCGCTGTATCTGTTCGGGTGTTTCGGGGTGACCGTGCTGGCGAACGTGCCGCGCAACGACGCGCTGGTCAAGGTGGAAGCGGGCACCGGGGAGGCCGCCGCCTACTGGCCGACGTACGTGCGCGAGTGGACGGCGTGGAACCACGTGCGGACGGTCGCCGCGGCCGGTGCGGTGGTGGCGTACCTGCTGGCCCTCGTGTGAGCCGCCGGCGGGGGCTCTGCGCGGGTCGCCGACGGGACGTATCGTGGCCAGAAGGGTGCCGCCGATGACGTACGGCCCGTCGTACCCCGATGCAAGGAAAGCCGGCCATGGCCGATCCCAAGGGTTTCATGACCACACCCCGCCAGGAATGGCCCAGGCGGCCGGTCGAGGAGCGGGTGCGGGACTGGAACGAGGTCTATGTCCCGGGGGCGCTCCTTCCCATCATCAACCAGCAGGCGGACCGCTGCATGGACTGCGGCATCCCCTTCTGCCACGAGGCGTGTCCCCTGGGCAATCTCATCCCGGAGTGGAACGACCTGGTCTCCCGGGAAGACTGGCGGGCGGCGAGCGACCGGCTGCACGCCACGAACAACTTTCCCGAGTTCACGGGACGGTTGTGTCCGGCGCCCTGCGAGGCGGGCTGTGTGCTCGCGATCAACCAGCCGGCGGTCACCATCAAGAACGTCGAGTGCGCGATCGCCGACCGCGCCTGGGAGGAGGGCTTCGCGCCGCCCAGTCCGCCGGACCGGCTGAGCGGGCGGACGGTCGCGGTGATCGGGTCCGGGCCCACGGGGCTGGCGGCGGCACAGCAGCTGACGCGGGCGGGACACACCGTCGCCGTGTACGAGAAGGACGACCGGGCCGGCGGGCTGATGCGGTACGGCATCCCCGAGTTCAAGATGGAGAAGCACCATCTGGAACGGCGGCTGGAGCAGATGCGGGCCGAGGGGACCAGGTTCCGTACGTCGACGGCGGTCGGGCGGGACATCGGGGCGGCGGAGCTGCGGTCGCGGTACGACGCCGTGGTGATCGCGACCGGCGCGACGGCGTGGCGGGAACTCGTCGTGCCGGGGCGCGAGCTGGCCGGTGTGCATCAGGCGATGCAGTACCTGCCGCTGGCGAACCGGGTGTGCGAGGGAGATCTGGAGGCCTCGCCGATGTCCGCGGCCGGGAGACATGTCGTGATCGTCGGGGGTGGTGACACGGGGGCGGACTGCTTGGGGACGGCGGTACGGCAGGGTGCGGCCTCGGTGACACAGCTGGACATCTACGCCCTGCCGGGGACCGAGCGGGACGAGGACGTGGAGCCCTGGCCGACGTACCCGAAGATCTACCGGTTGTCGGGGGCGCACGAGGAGGCAGGTGAGCTGCGGACCGCACCGGCGGCGGACGCGGACGCGCGCCTGTTCGCGGCGTCGACGCTCCGCTTCTCGGGGGACGCCGAGGGGCATGTGCGGGCCCTGCACCTCGTGGAGGTGGACGCGCGACGGCAGCCGGTCTCCGGCACCGAGCGCGAGCTGCCCGTCGACATGGCGCTGCTCGCGCTCGGCTTCTCCGGGCCCGACCGGGAGGACGGGCTCATCGACCAGCTCGGCCTGGCGATGGAGTCGCGGGGCACGATCGCACGGGACGCCGGGTTCGCGACCAACGTCCCGGGCGTCTTCGCCGCTGGGGACGCGGCGCGGGGGCAGTCGCTCATCGTGTGGGCGATCGCGGAGGGGCGGGCGGTGGCGGCGGCCGTCGACCGCTATCTGACGGGGAGTTCGGCACTGCCGGCGCCCATAGGGCCGTACGACCGGCCGATGGCGGTGTGAGGGGGCTTCGCGAGCCGGGGTTCCGTGAGGTCGGCGACCCCGGCGTGGGGAATCCCGCTCACGCCGGGGGCCGTGAGGGAGGGCGCGCCCCTCCCCTCAGCACGGTCAGCGGCGCCGCTCGTCCGTCCCCGCCACCTTCGCCGTGGACAGCGCCACCCGGTTCCAGGTGTTGATCCCGCAGACCAGGGCGATGACCTGAGCCAGTTCCTGGTCCTCGAACCGGGCCGCGGCCTCGGCGTAGACGTCGTCGGGGACGCCCGCGTCGGCGACCATCGTGAGCGCCTCGGTGAGGGCCAGGGCGGCCTGCTCCTTCGGGGTGAAGAAGTGCCGGGCCTCGCGCCAGACGGCGACCATGTGCAGCCGGTCCTCGCTCTCACCGGCCTTGCGGGCGTCGTTGGTGTGCATGTGCAGGCAGTACGCGCAGTGGTTGAGGTGCGAGGAGCGGATCTGGATCAGCTCGACGAGGGCCGGATCGAGACCGTCCCGCGCCGCCGCGTCGAAGCCGATGAGGGCGCGGAAGGCCTTCGGGGCGGACCTGGCGAAGTCGAGCCGGACCCGGCCGGCCTCGGCGGCGGCGCCGGCCGCAGGGGAGCCCACGGGAGTCGTGGTCCTCGTGGTCGCCGGGTTGGTCGTGCGGGTCGTGTCGGCCGGGGTCGTCGTATGCACCGTGTTCGTCGTCATGTCCTTCAACCTATGGGCCGCAAAGACCGACTGTAGGGTGCACTTCCATGGCAGAAACGTGGGTCAATCCCGCCCAACGCATCGGCGTGGACCTGCACTTGGAACTCGACGGTCCGGGCGGTCGTCGCGCCGCCCTCATCCGGGCCCTGCGGGACGCCGTACGCAGCGGCCGGCTCGCCCCCGGCACCCGTCTGCCCCCGTACCGCTCGCTCGCCGCCGACCTAGGTGTCGCCCGCAACACGGTCGCCGACGCCTACGCGGAACTCGTCGCGGAGGGCTGGCTGACCGCCCGTCAGGGTTCGGGCACCCGCGTCGCCGAGCGCGCCGAGCCCCTCAAGGGCGGCCCCCGGGTCGCGAAGAAGGCGCCCGCACGCGCGCGTGGCCCCCGGCACGACCTCCGGCAGGGCACCCCGGACGCGTCCGCCTTCCCGCGCGCGGCCTGGCTCGCCTCCTACCGGCGGGCGCTTCGGCAGGCACCCAACGAGGTGTTCGGGCCGGGCGACCCCGCCGGCCGCCGGGAGCTGCGCGAGGCACTCACCGAGTACCTGGCACGCGCGCGTGGCGTGCGCACGACGCCCGACCGCATCGTGATCTGCTCCGGCTTCGCGCACGCGCTGCGGCTGTTGTTCGGGGGTGGCGTCCTGGGCGGCCCGCTCGCCATGGAGGCGTACGGGCTCGGGTTCCACCGGGAGTTGCTGACGTCGGCCGGTGTCCGTACCGTCCCGCTCCCCCTGGACGAGGACGGCGTCCGCGTCGACCTGCTCGCGCGCGAGCGGGCCGTGCTCCTCACGCCCGCCCACCAGTTCCCGACCGGCGGCCCGCTGCACGCCACGCGCCGCGCAGCCGTAGTCGACTGGGCACGCGCGCGTGGGGCCGTGGTCCTGGAGGACGACTACGACGGCGAGTTCCGCTACGACCGCAAACCCGTCGGCGCCGTCCAGGGCCTCGACCCCGAGCGGGTGATCCTCGTCGGCTCGGTCAGCAAGAGCCTGTCACCGGCGCTGCGGCTGGGCTGGATGGTCCTGCCGGAGCGGTACGTCGACGGCGTCCTCGCGGCCAAGGGCGAGCGCGAGGCCTGGGCGAGCGTGCTGGACCAGCTCAGCCTCGCCGACTTCGTCACCACGGGCTCCTACGACCGCCATGTGCGCCGGATGCGGCAGCGGTACCGGAGCCGCCGGGACCGCCTCGTCGCCGCGCTCGCCGAGCACGCCCCGCACATCGAGGTCACCGGTGTCGCGGCCGGCCTGCACGCGGTGCTGCGGCTGCCGCCGGGCACCGAGCGCTCCACGGTCAAGGCCGCCGCCTGGCAGGGCGTCGCACTCGACGGCCTCGCCGCGTTCCGGCACCCGCGGGCCGGCATGACCGCGGGGGACGGCCTGGTCGTCGGCTACGCCGCCCCCTCGGAGCACGCGTACGGGGCGGCACTGGACGCGCTGTGCGGCGTCCTGCCGCCCCCGTGAGCCGGGGCGAAGCCTGGACGTAGACGCTTACGCCTTCCGTCCCACCGCGCCGTACCCCGGAATCACCCCGTCGTCCTGACCCGGCACCGGCTCCCCCAGTTCGGGACGCCATTCGGGCACCACCACGACGCCCGGCTCGACCAGTTCCAGCCCGCCGAAGAAGTCGGCGAACTCGTCCCGCGAGCGCAGCGCCAGCGTCACGCCCGCGGCCCGGAGCTGCTCGGTGGCCGCCGCGGACTCCTCCGGGGTGAAGTCGGCGGTGGCGTGGGTCATCATCAGGTAGCTGCCGGAGGGCAGTACGGCCAGCAGCTCAGAGACCAGCTCGTGAGCGCCGTCCGCGTCGGGTACGAAGTGCAGCAGCGCGACGAGGGAGAGCGCCACGGGCCGACTGAGGTCCAGGACCTTCGCGGCCCCCTCGATGATGGTGGCCGGATCCCGCACATCCGCCTGGAGGTACTCGGTGACGCCCTCCGGCGTGCCGCGCAGCAGGGCCGCCGCGTGGGCCAGCACGATCGGGTCGTTGTCGCAGTAGACCACGCGCGCGTCCGGCGCGACGGACTGCGCGACCTGGTGCAGGTTGGGCTCGGTGGGGATGCCCGTGCCGATGTCCAGGAACTGCCGTACGCCGTTCGTGGCCAGCCAGCGTGTGGCCCTGTGCATGAACGCACGGTTGACCCGCGCCATGACCGGCACCCGGGGGTCCAGGGCCAGCATCTGCCGGCCCATCTCCTCGTCGACGGGGTAGTTGTCCTTGCCGCCCAGATACCAGTCGTACATCCGTGCGGGATGGGGCTTGCTGGTGTCGATCGCGGTCATGAGGCGCTCCGTGGACGTCGGACGTGATGTGTGATCAATTCAGCACCAAGGTAAGGCAGTTGAGCCGGCAACAGGGAACCGGATGAAGCACGTCTACAAGCCGAGGTCCGTCAGGACAGCAGGAAGTCCGCTTCCCCCGCCTTCGCACCCTCGATGAACGCGGTCATCTCGTCGGAGGTGTAGATCAGCGCCGGCCCGTCGGGGTCGGTGGACTGCCGGACGGCGATACGGCCGTCGGCCAGCTTCATCGCCTCCAGGCAGTTGCCCCCGTTGCCACCGCTCCACGGCTTGTGCCAGCCCTCGCTGCCCAGTTCCCGGGCGGGCATGCCGTTGTAGATCCGCTCCGCGCGGACCCGCGGCTTGGGCTGGGACGTGATGCGATCCATTCACAACTCCTTGCGGAGATCCTCCAGGATCTCCTTCGTGCGATGTGCCGTAGCGGCCTGCGCCGCCATGCGGTCCATGACCTCCAGGTGGGTGGCCACCTCGACGCGCGCGTCCAGGTAGACGGCGCCGGTCAGGTACTCGCTGTAGACCATGTCCGGGAGTTCGGGCACGGCGAACCGGAACAGCACGAAGGGGCCGTACGTGCCGGGATGCGGTCCCGTGGCGAACGGGGCCACCTGCAACGTCACGTTGGGCAGCTTCGTCGCGTCGAGCAGCCTTTCGATCTGGGCACGCATCACCTCCGGGCCGCCGACCGGGCGGCGCAGCACGGTCTCGTCCAGCACGGCCCACATCCTCGGCGCGTCCCTGCGGGTGAGCAGGTCCTGGCGTTGCATACGCAGTGCGACGTGTCGCTCGATGTCCTCGGGCCGGGTCTGACCGACGGCGCCCGACCTCAGAACCCCGCGCGCGTAGTCCTCCGTCTGCAGGAGCCCGGGTACGAAGTGGGGCTCGTAGCTGCGGATGAGGGAGGCGGCACCCTCCAGGCTCACGTACATCGAGAACCAGCCGGGCAGGATGTCGTGGTACCGCTGCCACCAGCCGGGCTTGTTGGCCTCCTCGGCCAGCTGTACGAAGGCGTCGGCCTCGTCGTCGGAGATCCCGTAGGCCCTCAGGAGCAGTTGGAGGTACGGGATCTTGAGGGATACCTCGGCCGTCTCCATACGGCGGATGGTGGCGGGGGCGACGCGCAGGACACGGGCCGCTTCCTCGCGTTTGAGTCCGGCGCGTTCGCGCAGGTCGAGCAGGCGCCTGCCGAGGACGACCTGGCCGACCGTCGGCGCCGACCGCGGCTCGCTCACGCTCCACCTCCGCTCATCGAAACCCTGACAACTGCGCGATCCACAGGGATCCCGCGGTCATCCCGCATCAATCCCGTACGGACCTTGTACGAATCCTGACAGCCCAGCGGCGCCATTCGAAGACCTATTCGAAGGTCGGGGCCGACCTCGCAGATCTCAACTGGCGCCGCATCACATGCTGTTGCGAGCAGTGTGCCACGACCGTTCACCGCGTCACACAGCACTCTGCAATTTTCAGAGTGACACTTGCCAAGTTGTTCGCGGCAGGGCGATAGTGGCAAGCGTGATTCCGTCCGTGCCCTTAGGAACAGACGCCACCGCAGGCCTCTTCGGCCTCGGTGCCGATGGAGGTCCCTCCGCTCGCGCCGGTGCGAGAGTGGGGGAGCCGGCCGATCCCTTCGGGTCCGCCGCCGAGCGCCGGTTCCGCTTCGAGCTGACCGCGCATCCGGGTTCTCCCGCGCAGGCCAGGCGCCTGACGCGGATCCGGCTGAACGGCTGGGCCGTGTGCGAGGACACCTGCGACACGGCCGCACTGGTGGTGTCGGAGCTGGTCACCAACGCGATCCTGCACACCGCGAGCGATGTCGTCGTCTGCGAGCTGCAGGACCAGGACGACCTGGTGCGTATAGCCGTGCGTGACCAAGGATGCGCCACCGGTGAGCCCCACCCGTCCTCGGTCAGGGCCGAGGAGGAGCACGGGAGGGGACTGCTCCTCGTCGACGCGCTCGCACACGCCTGGGGCGCCCACGAACACGGCCCCGGCCTGCTGGTCTGGGCCGAGCTGCCGCGCCAGGCCGACAGCGCGCGCGGCGACCTCGGCTGGGGCGCCCGCCCCAAGCCGGACCCGTCCGGCGGCTCGGGCGAGGACGACGACGAGGCACACGCGCGCGTGTGCCGCCCGGCGCACGGCGAAACGGGGACCGAATGGGTGTGACGGCCGCTCCCGGCGGCGGACAGGCACTCACCCTGGACACGTTGGTCCGCCTCAGCCGCGGGCTGCGCAGGCCGGAGGCACCGTCGCTGCGGCTGTCCGTGCCCGACGGCATGACCGCCCCGCTGGGCTGCGACGCGGTGCAGGTGCCCGCCCGCTTCGGCCCGCTCGTTCTGCCCCGCCTCCCGCGCGTGGGCTGCGTCTACGCCGACGACGCGCACTGGTGGTGGCTGGTCCCGTCCGACTCGGACTACGCCCTGGAGTGGCCCGCCCCGGCGCGCTACGCGGCCGGTGCGCTGGTCCCCGAGGCCCCCCTTCTCATCCACCGCCCCGACGGCACCCTCCCCTACACTCCGCCGATCCCGCTCTATCTGGCCCTGTGCCGCATCATCGGGACGGCACCGAGCTGGTCACGGGCCATCACCGCGTAGGGCTCCGTCAGGTGCCTTCAGGGATCGGCCCACGGACGTCGTAGGCGCCCCCGCGCCGTGGGCGTACGCCCGCCGTACGGGCGAAGCGAGCCGGCACCACACGACCGACTGCCCCGGGCCGCCCTGATCCCCCGGGGCACACCTCCCCTGCGGGCCCCGCCCACCGGCACATCAGCCCGCGCGGTCCCTCTCCGTGCGCCCTCACCCCAAGGCCCGCACCCCCACGCACCCGGGCGTACGCCCCCGCCCCCCACCCTGCGCCCTGCCCAGTCGCCGACCGTGCCGCGATAGTGGCCGTTCGTGCGCGTTCGGGGGAGGTCGACCGTGGGGACGAGGGGCGGCGTGGGCAAGCCGGAGGTGTCCGAGTCGGAGCGACTGCTCTTCGGTGGCCCCCTCCGCTACGACATGGGCTGGAACCAGCACGCGGACGCCTTCCTGGAGCTCGGCTTCCGGGCCATGATCACGCGGATGCCCGCCCTGCTCGCCGCGAGCCTCCGGCTGGCCCGGCAGGCCGACCCGGGTGCCGCGCGGATCGTGCTGTCGGCCGAGGTGGGCCGGGGGCTCGCCCAGGCGGTGAGTCTGTTCGCGGTCAACAGCGTGCTGAGCGGACTCATGGGCACCGGCCCCATCGAGGACCGGCTGCGCGGCGCCGTCCCCGCGCTGACCGCCATCGCCGTCGTCCTGTTGCTCGGCGCGCTGCTGCGGGCGGTGTCGACGTACGCCACCGGCCGGCTGGAGCCCAAGGTGGAGCGCGTGGCCACCGAGCTGTACCTGGAGCGGGCCGCGGCCGTCGAGCTCGCGGCGATCGAGGACCACGCCTTCCACAAGCTGCTGGACACCGCGCAGTACGGCGCCTCCTCGGCTCGCCGCATGATCATGTACGGCACACGGGTGGTGAACGCGATGATCTCGCTGGTCGCGGCGGCCGGCGTGCTCACCGTGCTGCATCCGCTGCTGCTCCCGCTGCTGGTGACGATGACGCTGCCGAGCGCCTGGAGCGCGCTGACCAACGCCCGGCGCCGCTACGAGTCGTTCCACACCTGGGTGCAGCACGCGCGCGCTGGTCACCTGATCAGCGGCCTGCTGACGGAACCGGAGGCGGCCCCCGAGATCCGTGTGCACGGTGTGGGCCCGTTCCTGCTGCGGCACTTCCGGGCGATGTCGGAGGCCGCTGAGGCGGAGCAGGCCAGGCTGGCGGGGCTCGCGGCCCGTACCGGCCTGATCGCGGCGGCGTGGACGGGCCTCGCGACGGTGTCGACGTACGCCACGCTCGGTGGTCTGCTGCTCGCCGGGGCGATGTCGCTGGCGGTGGCGGGCACGGCCGTGATCGCCATCCGGACCGGCTCGGCGAGCCTGGAGACGCTCGTCCTGGAGATCAACCAGCTGCACGAGGAGGCCCTCTTCGTGGGTGATCTGGAGCGGCTGTACGTCGAGGCCGCCGAACGGGCGATTCCGGTCGGCGGCGCGGCCCTGCCGGAGGACCCGCGGGAGATCCGCTTCGAGAACGTCACGTTCAGCTACCCGGGTGACGCCACCCGCCCCGCGCTCGACGACATCACCCTGACGCTGCCGCTGGGCCGGATCATCGCGCTGGTCGGCGAGAACGGCTCCGGCAAGACCACCCTCGTCAAGCTGCTCGCCGGGCTGTACAAACCGGACCGGGGCCGGATCCTGTGGGACGGCGTCGACGCGGCGACCGCGGACCGGCACCGGCTGGCCGAGCGGGTCGCGATGGTGGCGCAGGACTTCAAGCGGTGGCCGTTCACGGCCCGGGTGAACGTGGCCGTGGGCCGCCCCTCGGCGCCGGTCACCGAGGAGCGGCTGGCCGCGGCGGTCGTGGAGGCGGGCGCCGAGGACGTGGTCGCGGATCTGCCGCGCGGTCTGGACACACTGCTGGCCCGCAACTTCAGCGGCGGGCACGAGTTGTCCGGCGGCCAGTGGCAGCGGCTCGGCATCGCCCGGGCGGCGTACCGGCGGGGCAGCATCCTGATCGTGGACGAGCCGACGGCCGCCCTGGACGCCCGGGCCGAGCTGGAGGTGTTCGACAAGATCCGCGCGCTGGCCGGGACCGGCCAGACTGTCGTACTCATCACCCACCGGCTGGCGTCCGTACGCCATGCGGACCTGGTGCACGTGCTGGACGAGGGCCGGCTCGTGGAATCGGGAACTCCGGAGGAACTGCTCGTCAAGGGCGGCGTCTACGCGGAGCTGTACGGGTTGCAGGCCGAGCAGTTCGCGGTGCGGGCGCCCGCGCCGAAGACGGGCTGACCCCTGCTCACTCCGTTCCGTCGCCACCTCGGACGATCACCAGGAACGTGTCCGTCGCGAGGTCCATCACGACCTCGGCGGGCAGCCCCTCCGAGCGACGTGCCTGCGCGAACTCCTCCGCCGGCCACGAGCCTCGCGGGCCGCCTGCGGGAAAGCGTTCGACCACCATTCGCCCGTTCACCATCCTGCACCTCCAGAAAGCGTCGTACTTGTAGGAGTTAACGCCGTCGGAAGGGAAATCGCCTCGCCAAGTGACACGACTGAGACGTAGTTGACACTCGTTCACCGTCAAACGTGCGGACGGCTGCCTCATTTCCGCGTTGACCGTTACCCTCTGCTTCACTCCTCGTACTCGTCGTGATAGCGAATCCGTTCGCTGCCCGCGGGTGCCCCGAATGCCGACGCGCGCCCCTTGGGTTCCTCCCACTCCTCCTGCCGACCCAGCGCGGTGAGGTCGAGAAGACTGGTGGTCGAGCCGAGTCCGTCCAGCCCGCGCTCGTACGTCGAATAGGTGTGGAACACCCGGTCCCGGTCCCGCAGGAAACAGCTCACGCCGGGACGCTCGACAAGTTCACCCTCGTGCACCAGCGTCGCCTCGAAGTCGACGTTGAAGTCGTTGCCGTACGACGAGTACCAGGGCAGCGTCCAGCCCATCCGTGCCTTGAACGGAAGGATCCTCGTGTACGGCGTCCGCGACACGGCGGCGAATGTCGTCCCGCGCGCGTGGAGATGCGCCAGATGGCCGACCTGGTCGAGGAACGCCGAGCAGCTGCGGCAGCCGGCCTCCCACTCGGGCGGAAACATGAAGTGGTAGACGACGAGCTGCTGCCGCCCCTCGAAGAGGTCGAGCAGGGTGGCCTTCCCGTCACCCCCCTCGAACACGTACTCCGTGTCGGCCTCCACCATCGGCAGCCGGCGGCGCTCGGCGTTGAGCGCGTCCCGCGCGCGTGTGGCCGCCTTCTCCTTGACCAGCAGTTCCTGACGCGCCCTGCGCCATTCCTCGCGCGAGGCGATCTCCGGAAGCGACATGGCCCCTCCTGTGCAACGGTCCCGTTGCGGGTGGTGACCGGTGGGCGGGGCGGAACTCATCGCGGATCCACGAAATTTTTCGGGAGGTTTTCCCGGGCCAGGTGACGGAGGGCGCCGCGTCAGGTGTCGTACTCCTGGATACGGCGTCCGTGGCCGCGGTCGATGAGCGCGGGCATCCGCTCGCGCAACTCGCCTGCGACCGCTCCCACGTTCAGGGTCAGCAGCTCGCGGTCCCGCATCAGTACCCGCCCTTCGACCACGGTCGTGCGGACGTCGCTGGAGCGGGCGCTGTGCACCAGGGTCGCGGCGAGGTCGTGCACGGGCTGGGTGTGCGGGCCGGTGAGGTCGACGAGGACGATGTCGGCGCGCCGTCCCGGGGCGAGGGAGCCGACGGTGTCCCCCAGGCCGACCGCCCGGGCGCTCTGCAGCGTGGCGTGGTGCAGGGCCTGACGCGCGGTCAGCCAGCGCGGGTCGCCCTCGGCGGACTTCTGGACGAGGGCGGTGAGCGCCATCGACTCCCACACGTCGAGGGAGTTGTTGGAGGCGGCTCCGTCGGTGGCGAGTCCGACGGGGATGCCGAGTGCGCGCAGGGCGCGTACTGGTGTGGTGCCGGGCCAGCCGAACTTCAGATAGCCGCGGGGGGCGGTGGCGACGGCGATCCGGCCGGCCGCGCGTTCCAGCAGGGGCAGGTCCCGGTCGAGGATGCCCGTGCCGTGCGCGACGAGGAGGTCGGTGTCGAGCAGTCCGGTGCGCTCCAGGACCCCGATGGGGGTGACGCCGTGGCGGGCGAGGCTGGCGTCGGTCTGGCCGCGGTTCTCGGCGGCGTGGAGGTGCACCGGCAGGTGGTGGGCGCGGGCCAGGCCGGCGGTCGCGGCGAGGTCCGCGTCGTCGACGGTGTAGGGGGCGTGCGGGGCGAGGGCGGTGGTGATACGGCCGCCCGCGCGCCCCCTGTTGCGCAGCGCGAAGTCGAGACTGCGCTCGCGCCCTTCGGGCCCCTGCGACGAGAAGAACGCCTCGCCCAGATGGGCCCGCATCCCGCACTCCTCGACGACGGCGGCGACGGCGTCCATCGTGAAGTAGTGGTCGGCGAAGCAGGTGACGCCGCCCCGGATCATCTCGGCGCAAGCCAGCCGCGCGCCCAACTCCACGTCCCGCGCGGTGAGATTGGATTCGACGGGCCAGACGACGTCGTTGAACCACGCCTCGGTGGGCAGATCCTCCGCGAGGCCGCGCAGGGTGACCATCGGGGCGTGGGTGTGGCAGTTGACGAGGCCGGGGAGGGCGACCTGACCGGCGGCGTCGATGCGCTCGACGGCCGGCCGGTGCCGTACGGCGTCGGCGGTCGTGACGGACTCGACGACTCCGCCCCGTACGACGACCGCGGCGTTCTCCTCGAACCGGATCCGCTCCTGGTCGTCGTGCACGAGGACGGCGCACCCGGTGATGACGAGGTCCGCGGGGGCTTCTGCGCGCGGGTGCGTGAGGGCTTCTGCGGGACAAGGCGTCATCCCGCCAACGTACGACGCGGCCGCCGGGGCGCGTGAAGTGAACGACGCATCGTGTCGCGGGTCTGTCCAGGGACCGCGCGCACGGGCACGCTGGCCTCACGACAGACGTCGTCCGGCCGCTGAAAGGATCCCGGCATGCTGCTCGGCACCTGGAACCTGGAGAACCTGTACCGGCCCGGCGGGCCGTACGGCCCCAAGGACAAGGCAGCCTACGAGACCAAGCTCGCCGCCCTGGCCGACGTGATCGCGGAACTCGACCCGGCCCTGCTCGGCGTACAGGAGGTCGGGGATCCGGACGCCCTGGCGGACCTGGCCGGAATGCTGGCCGGCAACTGGCACATCGCCCTGTCCGGGCACGCCGACAGCCGGGGTATCCGGGTCGGCTTCCTCAGCCGTACGCCGATGGTGGTGCTCTCCGACACGACGGGGTTCCCGGCACCGCTGCGGCCGGTGCAGGCGGACGACTCCGGGCCGGAGGTGACGGCCGCGGGCCGGGGTCTGCTGGCGGTGCGCGCCGGCGAGCTGTCGGTGGCGGTGGCGCATCTGAAGTCGAAGCTGCTGTCGTACCCGGACAACCGTTTCCACCCCCGCGACGAGGGCGAACGCGCCCGCTACGGGGCCTACGCCCTTTTCCGGCGGACCGCCGAGGCGACGGCGCTGCGCGCGCTGGCCGACAAGCTGCTGGCGGGCGACGGGCGGGCGCGGGACGTGCTGGTGCTGGGCGATCTGAACGACGAGGCGCAGGCGGCGACCACGCAGATCCTGCTCGGCCCGCCCGGTTCGGAGATCGGCACGCCCGGCTTCAAGGCGGCTGACAAGGGCGACGCGGCCCGGCTGTGGAACGTGGCGCCGCTGATACCCGCCGAACAGAGGTTCTCGCGGGTCAACTCCGGGCGGCGCGAGCTGATCGACCACCTGCTGTGCAGTCATCGGCTGGTCCGCCGGGTCACGGAGGCGGGGACGGGGCTGCCGGGGTCCAAGGCACCGGAACTGCCGTCGGTGGGACCGGATCCGGCGGAGCGCCGGGGGGTGGCGGGGTCGGATCACGCGCCGGTGTGGCTGCGGGTCGGGGTGTGATGGCCGCGTCAGGCCGGCGCGGTCATGTCGATGAGCCGCTGTTTCACGCGGACGGTCGACGTGGTGTCGCTCATCGCTGCCATCCGGACCTGGTGCCGGCCCCGCAGGCGACAAGCGGCCGTCTCGGCATAGGGGACGGCGTCAGGCGGCGACGGGCAGTTCCCGCACACGCGGGCCGAGTCGGCGGCCCCCGCCTCCAGTTCGTCGACGAGTTCGGCGAGCCGCCGGGCGTGACGGGGCGTGAGGCGGCCGGTGTCGTCGAGGTGGACGGCGCAGGCGGTGGTCAGGTCGACGAGCCGTTCCAGGGTGCCGGCGACCTCGTCGGCACCCTCCGTGTGGCGGGCGAGCGCGGGCAGTTCGGCGGCGGCGCGGGCGACGGCGCCGCGGGCCTCGGCGAGCGTGCGGTACGCCTCGCGGCGCAGGGCCCAGCGGGCGGCGCGGTCGTCGGACTCGCTCATGACGTGGGCGAGGTAGGCCAGGGCCGCACCGCCGGCCGCCGCGAGCCGCGCCCGCACTCCACCACCGCGCTGCCCCGGCATCGGCAGATGCCCGGCGACGAGCACGATCGCGCAGGCCAGAAAGGTCTCCCCGATCCGGCTCGCGGAGGCCTGCGGTTCGCCGCCCACCATCACCAGGGCGAGGACGAGGACGGTCGCGACGGCGGTCTGGGCGGCGAAGTGCCGCGTGGCGACGGGGATGAGGGCGCCGCTGAGGGCGACGAGCGCGACGAGCCCTCCAGGGCGGGGCAGTACGGCGGCGAACGCGGCGAAGGCGAGGGCCCCGAGGACAGTTCCGGCCGCCCGGCACAGCACACGGGACACCAGCGGCCCGAGGTCCGGCTTGACGAGGAAGACGACGGTGGCCGGAAGCCAGTACCAGTGCTCGTGCGGCCCGTACCACTGGGCGTGGCGCAGGGCCTGGGCGACGGCGACGCCGGCGCCGAAGCAGAGGGCGACGCGCAGCCCGTACTCGCGGCCGCCGACACCGACGACGGCGCGCAGCAGGTCCTTGCCCGTGCGCCGCCGGGTGTGCAGGTCGCCGCCCTCGCCGTGGTCGAAGGCCTCGGCGGCGTGCAGCAGGGCGTCGTCGAGGGCGCGCAGGGCGGGCATCGACCGGGACGGCGCGGGGAGCGGCCCGGCGTCCGTGTTCCCCCGGACGGCAGCGGCCAGCCGCCGAGGTCCCGCGGAGGCCCGCCCGCACAGCCCCTTCCCCGCCCAGGCGAGCGCGGTGGCGGCTTCGGCGAGGGGCAGGGCGGCGGCGTACTGCGCGTGCAACCGCCGCTCGGTGGCCGAGGAGGCGTGGCGCCGCAGCCGGGGCCCCGTGAGGGCGTCCTGGGCGTGGTCGAGAGCGGCGGTCAGGGCGGAACGCCGGGCAGCGGCCTGCGCCGTTCCCACGGCGTCGAGCAGGCCGCCGACGGCGTCGTACACGTCGGCGACGGCTTCCCGCTCCCCGTCGAACCGGTAGTCCCCGGCGAGGGCGCCGGGCGTGGGCAGCGCGAGCCGCAGCGCGAGCAGCCACCCGGCCCCCACGAGGAAGGCGAGCGCCCGCTGCCACCCCGGCTCGGGCAACGGCATCCCGGCGCCGACCGCGCACCCGACGAGCAACTGCGTACCGGCCGCCGAGGCGACGGGCCCGACAGCACTGACACCACCGGCGACCAGCCCGAGCCCGGTCAGCAGCAGCGTCAGCACCAGGGCACCCGTGCCCTGCCCGGCGTACGTCCCGGCGAGCATCCCCACCGCGCCGGCAAGCGCCGGCACCCCGAGCCGCCGCACGGACGCCCGTCGGCTGCCGGGCCGGTCGTTGATTCCGGCGAGCATGGCGGCGACGGCGGCGACGACACCGACGGAGGCGCGCCCCGCGACCACCGCGACAAGAAGCAACGGCCCGGCGGCCAGCGCCCCTCGGACAACGGCACTCCACGGCACGGGCCCACCCTGCGCGCGCAGGGCATGGGCCAGCCAGGGCGGCAGAACGCGGACGACGCGGCGGTACACGCGGCTCCTGTCGGGACGAGGGCGGGGGTGGCTGCACTCGGGCGACGGTGGCCGGGCGGCGGACGGTGCTGTCCACCGTAGATCGCGTTCCTGGAGGGGATGGAACGGCCGTATTGCCGGGATGTGACGATGCCTGGATGCGCCACGTTCTTTATGAACGCAACGGTCGCGGAGCGTTACGGGAGTGATCTCCGGCAGACACCGTCGGTACAGATCAGTGACCGTGGGCAGCCTTCACAGCCTTCTCGAAGAGCGCCTCGGCCTGCCCGATCGCTCCCGTCAGGGCGGTCCGGCCACTTCCTGCGGACAGGGTCGCGATCACGTCGTCAACGGTCCGCAACCCGGCCCGATCCAGCAACCGCTTCTCGTTGGTCACCCACTCCCCCCGCGCCGCCAGCACGGCATGTCCCGTCTGCACGGCGGCCGTGGCGATGGCGCCGGTCACCTCGGTCAGCCGGCCTGCGGGCGCGTGGTTGGCCTTGGCGTAGGCGAGGGTCGCGCCGGCGGTGCCGTACCAGCGGCGGCTCGCCGTGCGGCGCAGCTTCTCCGGGTACGACGCCGGCCTCGGCAGCTGCCCGCGCAGGACCTGGTTGATCGCCAGCTCGGCGACGATCAGGTAGGTGGGGATTCCGGCGAGATGGAACAGCAGCGGCTCCACCCGGAACCTGCCCTCCTGCGCCTCCGTCAGCTCCCGCTCCACGACGTCGAGGTCGCGGTAGTGAACGTCGACGCACCGCCCGTCGATCGTGAGCCACGCGCCCCCGTTGAACACTCCCCCGCCCCACTCGCCGACCTCGGACACCTCTCCTTCCCAGCCGAGGGCCCGGAGTTCGGCCGGCTCGAAGGGGCCGCGGTAGTAGACGGCCAGGTCCCAGTCGCTGTCGGGTCTGTGGGTGCCCTGAGCACGGGAGCCGCCGAGGGCCACGGCCTGGACGGTGGGGAGGGTGGCGAGGCGATCAGCGATAGTGTCGAGGAACGTGGTGTGGTCGGCGGGGACGGGCATGCTCGCAGCGTACGTAGTGGTGAGCCTTTGCTGCATGCGTGTGCGCCCTGGGCAGGGGCGAGTGAGGCACCTGCGCCCGTGTGACCTCGAGGCCGGGAAATGCGGATGCGCGCGTCGGCGCGGGCGCGGATGATCGGTGGGTCGACCACCGTACGCCCGTGTCGGAATGCCCAGTTGGCCGGTGTTTCTGTGCAGCGACACGCCCGTACGCCCCGCCGTCGACGTCAGGAGCGAGCCCATGATCAAGCGCGTCACCGTCCCCTCCCTCTTCCCTCCTCCCACCTACTCGCACGCCTCCGTCGTCGAGGCCGGCACGAAGCTCGCCTTCCTGGCCGGATCCGTGCCGCTCGACGCCGACGGAAAGCTTGTCGGGGAGGGGGATCCCGTGCGGCAGGCCGAGCAGGTGGTCGCCAATCTGGTGGAGCAACTACGTGCCGTGGGCAGCGACTTGGCGCACCTGCTGGCAACCGAGGTGTACGTCGTGAGCAGCGAACCCGCGGTGCTGTCCGCCGTGTGGGAGGTCGTCGAGGCGTCCGGGCTGAGCACCGGTCCGCACTCGTCGACGCTCCTCGGGGTGGCCTGCCTCGGGTACACGGGGCAGTTGGTGGAGATCACGGCCACCGCCGTCGTCCCCGACGGTTCTCGAGCGTGAGCCGGGTCGCTCTCCGCCGCGCCGTGGCGGCGGATGCCGGGGCCGCGGCGGACGTCTGGCTGCGGTCGTTCGCCGCCGCGTTGCCGACGGTCGTCCGGCCGCGCTCCGACGACGAGGTGCGGGACTACTTCCGGGACGTGGTGGTGCCGCTGCGGGAGACCTGGGTCGCCGAGACCACACAGGGTCTGATCGGCGTCATGGTGCTCCACGGTGACGAGCTCTCCCAGCTCTACCTCGATCCGGACTGGCGCGGCCGGGGCGTCGGGGACCGCTTACTGGACCTCGCCCGGCAGCGCCGGCCACACGGCATGACCCTGTGGACCTTCCAGGTCAACACCCCGGCCCACCGCTTCTACGAACGCCATGGCTTCGTCGCGGTCGAGCGCACCGACGGCAGCGGCAACGAGGAAGGGGAGCCGGACGTCCGGTACGAGTGGCGGCCCTGAGCAGCCGCCCACCGCGCAGGCCGGCGCAGCTCAGCGACTCGCGTACCGGTCCGTCGCCGCGACCAGCACCTCGGTGATCCCCGGCGCACCCGCGTTGTGTCCGGCCTCGTCGACCACCACCAACTCACTGCCGGGCCAGGCGTGGTGCAGGCGCCAGACGGTGCCGAGGAGGTTGCCGAGGTCCAGGCCGCCCTGGACGAGGACGCCGGGGATGCTCTTCAGCAGATGCGCGTCGCGGAGCACCACTCCCCCGTCGTCGCCCCCGCCCAGGAAGTGGTCGTTGCCCCAGTAGTGCGTGACCGTACGCGCGAAGCCCATGCGGAACACCGGGTCCTCGTAACGCGGCACGGAGCGCGGCGGCGCGGGAACGCACGCCGTCTCCCAGTCCGTCCACGCCCGGGCTGCCCGCTCCCGCACCCCCGCGTCCGGGGACTCGAGCAGCCGATTGTAGGCGGCGGCGAGGTTGCCTTCGCGATCACCTTCGGGCAGTTCGCCGACGAACCGTTCGAAGGCCTCCGGGAAGAGCTTGCCGAGCCCCCGGGTCAACAGCGCCACCTCGGCGCTGGACCCCGTCGCCACCCCGGTCAGCACCAGCTCGGACACCGCGCCGGGGTGCGTCTGCGCATAGCGCAGCCCCAGCACCGACCCCCACGACACACCCCAGACGAGCCACCGCTCGATCCCGAGATGCCGCCGCAACAGCTCCAGATCGGCGAGGAGACGATCCGTCGTGTTGACGCTCATGTCGGTGTCGTACGCACTGGCCCTCGGCGTCGAACGCCCGCACCCCCGCTGGTCCAGCAGCACGATCCGGTACGCCGCGGGGTCGAAGTAGCGCCGGAAATTCGGGGAGCATCCGGTGCCGGGCCCTCCGTGCAGCATCACCGCGGGCTTGCCGTCCGGGTTGCCGCAGGTCTCCCAGTGGACACGGTTGCCGTCGCCGACGTCGAGCATGCCGTGGTCGTACGGCTCGATCTCCGCGTAGAGACTCATCGGAGCACCGTAGCCCCGCCACGACGGCCCCGTCCGGTCAATTTCGCACCGCCAGCCCCGCCGTACGCCCCGCCTCGCGCAGCACGTCCCGCAGCATCTCCGGGGTGAGCCGGCCGGTGAAGGTGTTGCGCTGACTGACGTGGAAGCAGCCGAAGAGGTCGAGGGCGGGCAGTTGGTGGAGGGGTGGGGTGTGGGTGGGAGGTGGGGTGTGGGTGGGAGGTGGGGTGTGGGGTGGGGTGTGGGGTGGAGTGTCGGTGGGGGCGTTGGAGCGGGGGGGTGCGGTGAGATCGGCGGATGCGCTGAGTTTGGGGGATGCGCTCGGGTCGGCGGTTGCGCTCGGATCGGCCGGCGCGGCGAGCCTCACCCGTGCCCCGTGCGCAAAGGCGGGCCTCGGTCGCGGCACCGTCCAGCCCGCCGCCGCGAACGCCGGCAACGCCGCCTGCCACCCGAAGGCGCCGAGTACGACCACCGCCCGCAACGTCGGCCGCAGCAGCCCCAGTTCCTGGACGAGCCAGGGTCGGCAGGTGTCGCGCTCCGCCGGCGTGGGCTTGTTGGCGGGCGGCGCGCAGTGCACGGGCGAGGTGACGCGGACGCCGTACAGCTCCAGGCCGTCGTCGGCCGTCACCGCCGTGGGCCGGGAGGCGAGCCCCACGTCGTACAGCGCCTCGTACAGCACGTCGCCCGACCGATCACCGGTGAACATCCGGCCGGTGCGGTTGCCGCCGTGCGCCGCCGGAGCAAGGCCCACGATCAGCAGCCGGGCGTCCGGCGGGCCGAAGCCCGGCACCGGCCGCCCCCAGTACGTCCAGTCGGCGAAGGCGGCGCGCTTGGTACGGGCCACCTCCTCGCGCCAGGCGACCAGCCGAGGGCAGGCCCGGCAGCCCGCGATCCGCTGATCGAGGCCGGTGAGACCGGCAGGGGCGCTGCTGTCCATGCGTCCACCGTAGATCCGCGCCCCCGGCCTGCGGCGACCGCAACGGTGGCCGGCCCGGACCCGAGCTGGAGGAAAAGCGCCCCAGCGCACCGGGCCCGGCGGGCTAAGGTCAAGGGCATGGCTTCCGATCGCATGGACGAGGCGGGCAGCGGCGGGACCAGCCGGTACTCCCCGGACCGCACCGCGCCCCCGGCCGACGAACGTGCTCTCGAGACACCCCGGACCCGAGAGGCCGAGGCGGTACGAGGGACGACCGGCTCCTCCGCCCCGTCCGTTCCCACACCGTCCGCCGACGCCCCGCAGCCGGACGACCCTGCCGCCGCCCCCGAGGACCAGGGCGCCCCAGGGGATCAGGGCGCCCCAGGGGATCAGAGTGGCGACGCCGCCGGGACCGAGCACCCCGGCGCCGACGACCCGAAGGCCGCCGCCACAGCCGCCGCGATCGCCGCCGCCGAGGCGGCCGGTCCGGCGAACGGCGAGAGCGTCCGCATCGACAGCTGGATCTGGTCCGTACGGCTGGTCAAGACCCGCTCCCAGGGCGCCACGGCCTGCCGTGGCGGCCACGTGCGGCTGAACGGCGAACGGGTCAAGCCCGCCCACGCCGTACGCGTGGGAGACGAGGTACGGCTCCGGCAGGAGGGCTGGGAGCGTGTCGTCGTCGTCAAGCGGCTGATCCGCAAGCGGGTCGGCGCCCCCGTGGCCGTCGAGTGCTACATCGACAACAGCCCACCGCGTCCGCCCAGGGACCTCCTCGCCCCGGCCGGCATCCGTGACCGCGGCACGGGCCGCCCGACCAAGCGCGACCGCCGCGAACTGGAGCGCCTGCGCGGCCTCGGCGGCCCGGCGGGTCCGGGTGGTCCGGGTGCTCCGGGTGGTTCAGGTGGACTTGGAGGTGCTGGCGGCCGAGGTGCGCCGGGCGGACAGGGAAGTCCGGGCGGAAAGGGAAGTCCGGGCGGCAGGGGAGGCTCGGTCGGCAGGGGAGGCTCGGTCGGGCTCTGAGGCCCAAGCGGACTCGGTGGGCTCGGCGGGACGGGTGGGCCCGGAGGCCCGGGTGGCGGCTTCGGCCAGCCGGGTGGCCGGGGTGGCCGCACCGGAGGCGCTGACCTGCGGACATAGCGGAGAAGGCAGGGCGGAGGGGGCTCGGCGGCGGGGCCCGGCCGGAGGCCCAGCGGCGGAGCCCCGGCGGCGGAGGTACAGCGGAGCGGTGCGACGCGCTGTCACGGCCGTGCGGTGACGGCCGGTGTCATCCACCGATCGCCCCCGCCGCCGTACGCTCCCCGCCCGCCAGAGCCCGTGCCGCCGCTCGCTCCCGCCCGCCATACCCCCTGCCGCCGCACCCTCCCAGCCCGCCATACCCCCTGCCGCCGCACGGTCGGCCACGCCGGGCGCACCGTCCGTCACGCCCGTCGCCGCAGCATCCGCAGCAGCTCCGTGTTCTGGCCCCGCCGTGCCCAGGTGATCAGGGCGAGCGGCACCAGCAGGATCACCGGTGTTGCCGCGTTCTGCCCGTCGAACACCGTGAGCTGCGTGACGAACGCACCCACCATCAGCGCGCCCAGCGACATCGCGGCGACGGACTGGAGCGGCCGCACCAACAGGGCGACAGCACCTGCCAGTTCGAGGACGCCGACGCTGTACATCCCCGCGTTGCCCCAGCCCATGTCGGCGAAGGTCTCCGTGGCCGAGGAGTGCGCGATCAGCTTGGGCAACGCGCTGGCGACGGCGTAGAAGAGCGCGAGGACAACCTGTAGGGCCCGAAGGGCGATACGGGCCCGGCGGCCCCGAGCGGTCGCGGACTCGGCCGTCACGACGGGCGAGGGAGCGGGCGAGACGGATGCGTTGGACGCTACGGAGGCTACGGATGCGGTGGTCTCGGACATGGGGTCTCCTGTGTGAAGCGGTATGCGTTGCTGTCACAGAGACAGACCCGCCGCAGGTCGGGAACTCGTCGCCTCCGGCCGGAATTGCGCTCCCCAGTTCAGCCCTCTTCCACCAGCACGGCCTTCACCCACACCCGATCCTCCGTCAGGTACGCGTCCACTCCCAGGCCCACCTCCCCCAGCGCGGCCTCGAACTCCCCCTTGGTCAGCGGCCGGGCCCGGAACGTCTGTGTCCATGCCGCGTCCGGGAAGTCGTACTCCGCGCGCACCGAGTTCGTGCCGTCGCCGACCGGTTTCGAGGAGACGATCCGCACGGTGAAGCCACTCGGGTCGACCCGCTCGCGCGGCACGTTCGTGTGGTAATCCTCGCCCTCCCGCTGGATCAGCACACAACCGCCGTCCGCCAGGTGCCGCACGCCCGTCCGCAGCAGGCCGCGCCGCACCTCCTCGTCACCGGTGTGCACGAGGAACGACGCCAGCAGCACCGCGTCGAACCGCTCCCCCAGGTCGAGCTTCTCGATGGGACTGCATATCGTGCGCGCTCCGCGGACGCGCTCCAGCATGTCCGGGGACTCGTCCACCGCCGTGACCGTGTAGCCCCGCTCCAGCAGCGGGTGCGTCATCCGGCCGACCCCGCTGCCCAGCTCCAGAATGTGCGCCCCGGCCGGCACCGCGCCGGCGATGACCTCCGGCTCGTCCCTCACCGGAAGCCTTGAGTAGAGCTCGACCGCGCAGCCGTCCGGCGTGATCGCCCCCGGCCCCGTCCCCTGATGTCCCGCTCGCATTTTCAGCTCCATGCCCGCCCAACGGCGCGCGCCCGCACAGCCGTTCCCACCCGCCCGCACTTCACCCGTTCGAGTGATTGCACCCGGCCGCACGGGCCCGAGCCCCGCACCTGGAGAACGGCCGGGCCGGAGAGTACGTTGCGAGTGAGGAGTGATGATCGGGATGCGTACGGGCAGTGAGCCGATGACCGCGCGCAGTGCGCTGCGGGCGCGGTTCTGGCTGAGCGTGTGGGGAGTGGCCTGGGCGATCTTCGGCACGATCGCCTTCATGCTGGTCGGCCGACCGGGCTGGGCGATCGCCTGTGGCGTGCTGTGGCTGGTGATCACCGTCGACCTGGCCGTCATCGTGCGCCACATCCGCCAGGGCCCGCACTTCCAGCCGGGCCGGGACGTCCCGCCGTACCGGCCGGTGGAGAACCGCGCACCCTACCGGCCCCCGGACGACCACACTCCGTAGCCCGCGCTGCGGCTCACCGGTCGAACGGCGCCGTCCGCAGGCGGATCGGACGCCCCAGCCGCCTCGGACGGCTCACCCCAGGCGGATCGGACGCCTCAGCCACCTCGGACGGCTCACCCGTCGAACCGCGCCGCCTTCAGGTACTCCGGGTTCGGATCCAGCGCGGCCGCCAGCCGGAAATGCCGTGTGGCCTGGTCAGGCCGGCCCTGCCGCTCATAGGTGCGGGCGAGCGCGAAATGCGCGAACGCGTTGTCCGGCTCCCGCTCCAGAACGATCGTGAACTCCAGCTCCGCGGGCCGCAGTTGCGCGGCGGCGAAGAACGCACGCGCCCGCAGCAGCCGGGCCGCCGTGTTCTCGGGGTGGGCGGCGATGACGGGGTCGAGCAGCTTCACCGCGCCTCGGGGATCGCGCGCGGCGAGCAGTTGCTCGGCGGCGCGGTAGTCGATGACATGGGTCTCCGGCGAACGTCCGGTCGAACCGCTGGTCTCGGGCACGGCAGAGTCCTTCCCTTACTGCCTCGTTCCAACGCCCGCTCCCGTAGCCGCTATTCCCGGGACCCTTCCTGGGACGAACGCCGAGGCGCGTGCGCCCGGCGCACCAGCTCCGCCCACACCTCCTTCACGCGCCCCTGCAGCTCCGGCAGCGGCACGTCGTTGTCGATCACGATGTCCGCGATCTGGAGGCGCTTCTCGCGCGTCGCCTGGGCGGCCATACGCGCGCGTGCGTCCTCCTCGGTCATGCCCCGCAGCCGTACGAGCCGGTCGAGCTGGGTCTCGGGGCCGGCGTCCACGACGATCACGAGGTCGTACAGCGGCGCCAGGCCGTTCTCGGTGAGGAGCGGTACGTCGTGGACGACCACGGCGTCCTCGGCCGCCGCGGCCTCCAGCTCGCCGGAGCGGGCACCCACCAAGGGGTGCACGATCGAGTTCAGGACGGCCAGCTTCTCCGGGTCGGCGAAGACGATCGAGCCGAGCCTCGGCCGGTCCAGGCCGCCGTCCGGTGCGAGCACCTCCTCGCCGAAGGCCTCCACCACGGCGGCCAGGCCGGGAGTGCCGGGCGCGACCACCTCGCGCGCGATGCGGTCCGCGTCGATCAGCACGGCCCCGCACTCGACGAGCAGCCGCGACACCTCGCTCTTGCCGGCGCCGATCCCGCCGGTCAGGCCCACCTTCAACATGAGCGGAAGCTTAGGCCCTGCAGGTGACGAGGCACCGAGCGGAAACGGACGACGGCACGGCCCCCGGCCGACTCGTCCGGCCCCCCGAGCCACGCGGACCGCCCGCACCCCCAGGCCACCCGACCACCGGGCCCACCCCGCCACCCGCGTACGCCCCGACCCGGCCACCCGCCTCTGCCCCGATCCGACCCGACCACCCGGCCGCCCTCAGCTCTCCCCTTCACGCTCCGCCAGGAACCGCTCGAACTCCTGCCCGATCTCGTCGGCTGACGGAATCTCCACCGGCTCGGCGAGCATGTTGCCGCGGCTCTCGGCGCCCGCGACGGCGTCGTACTGGTGCTCGAGCCCTTGCACGAGAGCGGTGAGTTCCTCGTCGCCCTCCTGGATCTGCCGGTCGATCTCCGACTGGGTGCGATGGGCGTCCGTGCGCAGGGAGTGCGCGATGCCGGGCAGCACCAGCCCCGTGGCGGCCGTGATGGCCTCCAGGACGGTCAGCGCCGCGTCCGGGTAGGCGGAGCGGGCGATGTAGTGCGGGACGTGCGCGGCGACGCCCAGGACGTCGTGCCCGGCCTCCATGAGGCGGTACTCGACGAGGGACTCGGCGCTGCCGGGCACCTGGGCCTCGTCGAAGGGGCTGCGGTAGCCCGGCACGAGGTCGGTGCGGTTGCCGTGCGGGGTGAGGCCGACCGGGCGGGTGTGCGGGACGCCCATGGGGATGCCTTGGAAGTTGACGGCGAGGCGGACGCCGAGGCGCTCCGCGATCTGGTCCACGGCCGCGGCGAAGCGCTCCCACTCCACGTCCGGCTCGGGGCCGGACAGCAGCAGGAAGGGTGCCCCGGTGGTGTCCTGGACGAGCCGCACGGCGAGCGTGGGCTCCTCGTAGTCCGTGTAGCGGTCGCGCTTGAAGGTCAGCAGCGGGCGGCGGGCGCGGTAGTCGACGAGCCGGTCGTGGTCGAAACGGGCGACCACCTGATGGGGCAACGCGTCGAGGAGCCGGTCGACGATCTGGTCGCCGGTCTCGCCCGCGTCGATGTATCCGTCGAAGTGATAGAGCATGACAAGTCCGGCCGACTCCTGGGCGAGCGCCATGTCGACGACGGCCAGCCCCTTCGGCTCCCACGTGTACAAACCCTGCGGATCAAGCACAGTGACCGCTCCTCCTCGTGTCCGTACTCGACAACGCCGCCCGCAGGACGGGCATTCCCGCCCGGCATCCCAAGATCGGCTCGTGACGGAGCCGGCGAACACGTCGGAGGTAGGGCCGATTTCCCGGCTCGCCGCAGACACACCAAGGGGCCCGCACCACGAAGGTACGGGCCCCTTGGCTATCGGCTAGGCCTCAGCGGTGAGCGTTCAGCTCTGGCCGCCCGCCAGCTTCTCGCGCAGCGCGGCAAGCGCCTCGTCCGAGGCCAGCGCACCGGAGTTGTCCGGGCCCTCGGAGGAGTACGAACCGCCGGACGCGGCCGGAGCCGCACCCGCCGCGTCGCCGCCCTCGGCCGCGGCAGCGGCGTCGGCCTCGCGGGACTTGATGACCTGCTGCTGGTGCTGCTCGAAGCGGGTCTGCGCCTCGGCGTACTGGCGCTCCCACTCCTCACGCTGCTTCTCGTAGCCCTCGAGCCAGTCGTTGGTCTCGGGGTCGAAGCCCTCGGGGTAGATGTAGTTGCCCTGGTCGTCGTACGACGCGGCCATGCCGTACAGGGTCGGGTCGAACTCGACCGAGGCCGGGTCGGCACCGAAGGACTCGTTGGCCTGCTTCAGCGAGAGGCTGATGCGGCGGCGCTCGAGGTCGATGTCGATGACCTTGACGAAGATCTCGTCGTTGACCTGGACGACCTGCTCCGGGATCTCCACGTGGCGCTCGGCCAGCTCGGAGATGTGGACCAGACCCTCGATGCCCTCGTCCACGCGGACGAACGCACCGAACGGAACCAGCTTCGTGACCTTACCGGGCACGACCTGGCCGATCTGGTGGGTGCGGGCGAACTGCTGCCACGGGTCTTCCTGGGTCGCCTTCAGCGACAGGGAGACGCGCTCGCGGTCCATGTCGACGTCGAGGACCTCGACGGTGACTTCCTGGCCGACCTCGACAACCTCGGAGGGGTGGTCGATGTGCTTCCAGGACAGCTCGGACACGTGGACCAGACCGTCGACGCCACCCAGGTCCACGAAGGCACCGAAGTTGACGATCGAGGAGACGACGCCGGAACGGACCTGACCCTTCTGGAGGGTCGTGAGGAACGTCTGGCGGACCTCGGACTGGGTCTGCTCCAGCCAGGCACGGCGGGACAGGACCACGTTGTTGCGGTTCTTGTCCAGCTCGATGATCTTGGCCTCGAGCTCCTTGCCCACGTAGGGCTGGAGGTCGCGAACACGGCGCATCTCGACCAGGGAGGCCGGGAGGAAGCCGCGGAGGCCGATGTCGAGGATGAGACCACCCTTGACGACCTCGATGACGGTACCGGTGACGATCCCGTCCTCTTCCTTGATCTTCTCGATGGTGCCCCAGGCACGCTCGTACTGGGCGCGCTTCTTCGAGAGGATCAGGCGGCCTTCCTTGTCCTCCTTCTGGAGAACAAGGGCCTCGATCTCGTCACCGACGGCGACGACCTCGTTGGGGTCGACGTCGTGCTTGATCGAGAGCTCGCGGCTCGGGATAACGCCTTCGGTCTTGTAACCGATGTCGAGCAGGACCTCGTCCCGGTCGACCTTCACGATGACGCCGTCGACGATGTCGCCGTCGTTGAAGTACTTGATCGTCTCGTCGATCGCGGCGAGGAAGGCTTCCTCGTTACCGATGTCGTTGACCGCTACCTGCGGGGTGGTGGCGGTGGTCTCGGTGCTGCTCGTCATGTGGGAAAGGGCTCCGGTACGGACATTGAAGTCGTAGGTACTGCTTACGCCGGGAGCCCGTTTCGCCTCTGCAGAAGCCGGACAGCCAAGGAAGCGCCTCACCAGTAACCGGTGATGACGCCTCGACAACCGAGGGGACATACAACAGATGCGAGCGCAGCCTGCTACGTCTGAGGTGCGCAGGCCCGCAGCGCAACTTGTAGCATACGGGGGCAGCCGGACAGGGTCAATGCGCGAAGGCGCACACCCGGGGCGGATCACCCCATACCCGGCACAAAACCTGTCTCCTGAGGCCACGCGGGCCGTGAGGCGCCCCTCCAGTGACACCCCCGGGACGGGTTGGACGGCAGATTACGACGAGGGAGCCGATCATCCAAGAGCCGGAAGCGTTCGAGCCGGAAGCCACCCGGCGTACCGCGGATGTCACGGAGAGCGCCCGTGCCAACCGGGGCTGGTGGGACCGCAACGCGGACGAGTACCAGACCGAGCACGGCACGTTCCTCGGTGACGACCGATTCGTGTGGGGTCCCGAGGGCCTAGACGAAGTGGAGGCGGAGCTGCTCGGCCCGCCGGAGGAGCTGAAGGGCAAGCACGTCCTGGAGATCGGCGCCGGCGCGGCCCAGTGCGCGCGCTGGCTGGCGGCGCAGGGTGCCCATCCGGTGGCCCTGGACGTCTCCCACCGCCAACTGCAGCACGCGCTGCGCATCGGCGGGGCGTTCCCTCTGGTGTGCGCCGACGCGGCCGCCCTGCCCTTCGCGGACGCCTCCTTCGACCTCGCGTGCTCGGCGTACGGGGCGCTGCCCTTCGTGGCGGATCCCGGGATGGTGCTGCGGGAGGTGCGGCGGACCCTGCGGCCGGGTGGTCGCTTCGTGTTCTCGGTGACGCATCCGATCCGCTGGGCGTTCCCGGACGAGCCCGGCCCCGAGGGTCTGAGCGTCTCGGGTTCGTACTTCGACCGCACGCCCTACGTGGAGCAGGACGAACACGGCCGGGCAGTGTACGTCGAGCACCACAGGACGCTCGGTGACCGTGTCCGGGACGTCGTGGCGTCCGGGTTCCGGCTCGTGGACCTGGTGGAGCCGCAGTGGCCGGCCTGGAACACCGCCGAGTGGGGTGGCTGGTCGCCGCTGCGCGGGAACCTGATCCCCGGTACGGCGATCTTCGTGTGCGAGCGGGACTGAGCCCCTCCCCATCAAGCGCACGCGCGCGTAAGGGGCGGCTTCGCGGCCGTACGACACTAGGGTGCGTGATCCGTTACGACGCACTGGACGCGCTGCCCGTACGTACCGCTCTGCCCGCGCTGCGCGAGGCCCTCGACGGGCACGGCACGGCCGTCCTCGTCGCGCCGCCGGGCACCGGCAAGACGACGCTGGTGCCGCTCGCGCTGGCGGGGCTGCTCGGCGAGGGGCCGGCCCGGCGGGTGGTCGTGGCCGAGCCGCGGCGGATCGCGGCACGGGCGGCGGCCCGCCGGATGGCCTGGCTGCTGGGCGAGCAGGTCGGCGAGAGCGTCGGCCACACCGTGCGCGGGGAACGGGTCGTCGGGCGACACACGCGCGTGGAGGTGGTCACGACCGGGGTGCTGCTGCAGCGGCTCCAGAGGGACCAGGAGCTGAGGGGCGTCGACGTGGTGATCCTCGACGAGTGCCACGAGCGGCATCTGGACGCGGACACGGCGGCGGCGTTCCTGTGGGACGTACGGGAGGCGCTGCGGCCCGAGCTGCGGCTGGTGGCCGCGTCGGCGACGACCGACGCGGAGGGCTGGGCACGGCTGCTCGGCGAGGCTCCCGTGGTCGCGGCCCAGGGCGCCTCGTACCCGGTCGAGGTGGTGTGGGCGCCGCCGGCGCGTCCCGTGCGGCCGCCGCATGGGATGCGCGTCGATCCGGCGCTGCTCGGCCATGTGGCGTCGGTGGTGCGACGGGCGCTGGCCGAGCGGGCGGGGGACGTGCTGTGCTTTCTGCCGGGGGTCGGGGAGATCGCGAGGGTCGCCGGGCAGCTCGGGGACCTGGGGGACGTCGATGTGCTCCAGGTGCACGGGCGGGCGCCGGCGGCCGTGCAGGACGCGGTGCTGTCTGCGGGGGCGCGGCGCCGCGTGGTGCTGGCGACGGCGGTGGCCGAGTCGTCCCTGACGGTCCCCGGGGTGCGTGTGGTCGTCGACTCGGGGCTCGCTCGTGAGCCGCGGGTGGACCACGCGCGCGGGCTGAGCGCGCTGACGACGGTACGGGCCTCGCAGGCGTCCGGGCGGCAGCGGGCAGGGCGGGCCGGGCGCGAGGCGCCGGGGGCCGTGTACCGGTGCTGGGCGGAGGCCGAGGACGCGCGTCTGACGCGGTTCCCGGCGCCGGAGATCCAGGTGGCCGACCTGACGGCGTTCGCCCTGCAGGCGGCCTGCTGGGGGGATCCGGAGGCGTCCGGGCTGGCGTTGCTGGATCCGCCGCCCGGTGGGGCCATGGCGGCGGCGCGGGGCGTTCTGCGGGCTGTGGGGGCTGTCGACCCCGACGGCCGGGCGACGGAGCGGGGGGCGCGGCTGGCGCGGCTGGGGTTGCATCCCCGGTTGGGGCGGGCCCTGCTCGACGCGGCCGCGTACGTCGGGGCCGAGCGGTCGGCGGAGGTCGTCGCCCTGCTCAGTGAGGAGCCCCCTCGGGAGTACGGGGACGATCTCGCCGCGGCCTTGCGGGCGGCGCGGCGCGGCGGTGACGCCTACGCCGGCCGGTGGCGTGCCGAGGTCCGGCGGCTGCGGGCCCTCCTGGGGGAGTCCGCCGACGCGCCCGCCCGTCGTCGCCGGTCGGTGGACGTGGACGTGGAGGCCGTCGGCGTCGTCGCCGCGCTCGCCTTCCCCGAGCGGGTCGCCAGGGCCGACGGTGGGTCGTACCTCATGGTCTCCGGGACCCGGGCCGAGGTCGGGGAGGCCTCACCGCTGCGGGGGGCGCCCTGGCTCGCCGTCGCCGTGGCCGACCGCCCTCTCGGCAAGGGGCACGCGCGTGTGCGGCTCGCCGCCGAGGTGGACGAGGAGGTCGCCGGGCTGGCCGCGGGGGCCTTCCGCACCGACGCGCAGGAGGTCCACTGGGCCGACGGCGATGTCATCGCGCGGCGGGTCGAGCGGCTCGGGGCGGTCGAGCTGGCGGTGCGGCCGCTGTCCGACGCGCCCCCCGGCCTCGTACGGGATGCGCTGGTGGACGGGTTGCGGCGGGAAGGGTTCGGGCTGTTGCGGTGGTCGCCGGAGGCGGAGGTGCTGCGCCTGCGGCTCGGCTTTCTGCGGGCGCGGCTCGGGGAGCCGTGGCCGGACGTGTCCGACGGGGCGCTGCACGCGCGCGTGGAGGAGTGGCTGGAGCCCGAGCTGAGCCGCGTGCGGCGGCGGGGTGATCTGGCGCGGATCGATGCCGGGCAGGCGCTGGGCCGGTTGCTGCCCTGGGCCTCCGGGGAGGCGGCGCGGCTCGACGAGCTCGCCCCCGAGCGGATCACCGTACCGAGTGGGTCCAGGATCCGGGTGGACTACGGGGATCCCGAACGGCCCGTCCTGGCCGTGAAGTTGCAGGAGATGTTCGGGCTCCAGGAGTCGCCCGCCCTCGCGGGGGTTCCCGTGCTCGTGCATCTGCTCTCCCCCGCCGGCCGTCCCGCCGCGGTCACCGCCGACCTGGCCTCCTTCTGGCGGGACGGCTACAAGGGCGTACGGGCGGAGCTGCGCGGCCGCTACCCCAGGCATCCCTGGCCCGAGGACCCGGCCATGGCCGAGCCGACCCGGCACACCAGCGCGCGGCTCAGGCGCTGACCGGTTCCGGTTCCGTCGTCCGCCCGGGGGCCGGGTCGCCGGGGCGGCGGCCACGGGCCTCCAGGTAGAGGGCGAGGGCGAGCAGGAGGACGCCGAGCGTCAGGAAGCCCCAGGGCAGGTACGAGGTCAGCAGCAGGACGAGGGTGCGGTGGGAGTCGACCAGGTCGACCGTGTGGTCGATGTAGTCCTCGCGCATCTTCACATGTCCGGCGAACGCCGTGACCCTGTCACGGTCGCCGAGCAGGGTGCCGCCGCGGAGTTCCTCCTTGTGGATCTCCTCGCCGTAGACGGGGGCGCCGGTCAGTGGTTCCACCCAGAACTTGCGGACCGTGGTGTACCAGCGTGTCGTGCCCGTCGCGGCGACGGACTCGGGCGTGATGCCCGCCACGGGCATGGCCTTGGGGAACGGGACTTTCGTCCACGGGATCGTCTGCTCGAAGTAGTAGACCTCGACGCCGCGGAAGGTCTGTGTGCCTTTGTAGTGGATGGGTGCGGTGACGCGCGCCTGTGCGTCGAAGTACTCGTAGTTCCGTTTCTCCGTCAGGAACGGCCATTTGAACTCGATGCCCTCACGCCGGACGGGGTCGCCGTCGACCATCTCGCCGGTGGCGTGGACGGGTTCCTGGGTGTGCGCGTCGAAGATGTACCGCTCGGGGATCCTGGAGACCATCTTGCCGTCGGGGCCCTGGACGTAGGACAGGCCGTCCCAGACGACGACGTCCCGTCCCGCCGTCCGTTCGATCCGCTCGGAGGCCTCCACGTTACCCTTGAGGGTCTGCACGATGGTCACCTTGGGGACCTTGCGGGCCCGCATGGTGCCGTAGTCGAGGAGGGTGGCGTCCTTCGCTTCGAGGACCATGTCCTGGTACTGGTTCGGCGGGATCTTGGCCAGGCGCGGGAAGGCGTACCAGCGCAGCAGTGGGGACAGCGCCGCGAAGAACACGGCGAGCGCTAGCAGTACGAGGCTGGTCCTGCGGCGCATCTCGGTCTCCCTCCGCGGGGGTCACGGGTGTGCCGGCACCGTCGTCAGCAGCGGTCTCGGGGACGTCGCGCCGGTCGGCGCACCCATGGCCGTGATCGTGAGCACCAGGGCGACGGCGACGGCGAGACCGGTCGCTGCGGCGATCAGGGCGCGCATGCCTGCCTCCGGGCGAGCTGGAGCTGATATTTCGTCAGATCCGGCACCGTAGCAACGAGCGGGCGAGATGAGAACACGTCGCACACACGGGGGCGGCGCCCAGCCTTTTCGGGGGGCGCCGCCGCCGTGTGTCCGGGGCCGGGCGGTTACGCGTCCGGGGCCGCCGACTCGCCGGTGCTCTCGGACGGGGTGGGCGAGGGCGTCTCGGCCGCAGTCACGTTCAGCAGCACGTTGAGCGTCGCGCCGCCCTCGGCGGTGAGGCGGAGCATGTACGAGCCGGCGTTGTCGTCGGCGTACAGCTTGGGCAGCTTCAGCAGGCCGTTCGCGTCCGTCTCCAGGCCCGTGAGGGTGCGTACGGTCTTGCCCTCGGCGTCCTTGAAGTACGGGCCCTTGTCGTTCTCGGCCGGGTCGAGCACCGACTTGATGAGGGTGGCGGTGACCGCCACCCGGTCCGCCGCGGCGCCCTGGTACGTCGCCTTCACCTCGACCTGGTCGGCGAACTCGCCGCCCACCGGGCAGGTCAGCGGGGCGTCGCCGGTGCGGGCGAGGGCGTCCGCGGCACGGGCGGTGACGGTCGCGGTGTAGTCGACGCCGGTGATCGAACGGCCCACGACGGTGGCCCGCACGGTGAACGAGCCGGTCTTCTCACCCGCCTTCAGCGCCGGCGCGACGGCGACGCCCGCGGTGCCGGTGACGACCGTGGCGACCTTCTCACCGCCGGTGAAGGTGGCGTCGGTGTCGCCCACGATCGTGAAGCGGACCCGCACCTTGGCGACGCCCTTGCCCACCTTGCTCTCCGCGCGGGTGCTGACCCGCTCGGCGAACGCGTCTCCCGCCATCGTCGTGAGCTGCGCGGTGCCCCCGTCCTCCAGGTGGTGCACCGTGTCGGTGGGGGTCGGCGGGGTGACCGGCGGGGTGACCGGCGGCTTGGGCGCCGGCGGGGTGGAGCTGCCGCCCGACGGCGGCTTCGGCGAGCCGGTCTGCGGCTTGTGGGGCGGCTTCGGCGACGGCTTCGGCGACGGGCTCTCCCCGCCGCGGACGTCGCTGCGGCTCCCGGGCAGGTCGCCGGTGCCGTCGGGGATCTCGTGCGTGCCCTTGCGGTAGAACTCCAGCCAGGACAGGACAGTGTTCAGGTAGTCCGTGGAGTTGTTGTAGCTGAGGATCGCGCGGCGCAGGTCGTCCTCGACGGAGAGGTCCCAGCCGAAGCGGCACAGGTAGTGGCCGGCGGCGAGGGCGGCGTCGTAGATGTTGTTCGGGTTCGCGGCCCCGTCGCCGTTGCCGTCGCGGCCCGCCCAGGCCCAGGTGGAGGGGATGAACTGCATCGGGCCCACGGCCCGGTCGTACGTGCTGTCGCCGTCGAACGCGCCGTTGTCCGTGTCGCTGATGTGCGCGAAGCCGTCGCCGTTCAGGGCGGGGCCGAGGATCGGGGTGATCGTGTCGCCGGCGGCGTTGACGTTGCCGCCGCCCGCCTGGCCCGACTCGACCTTGCCGATGGCGGCGAGGAGTTCCCAGGGCAGGTTGCAGCCGGGCTTGGCCTCGCCCAGGGCGGACTCCGCCTTCTTGTAGGCGTCGAGGACGGTCGCGGGTATGCCCGCGGCGGCGTCGCCCGTGACGGTCGGGTCGGCGGTGGGGCCCACGGTGGGCGCGGGGCTGGGGCTCTCCAGCGGCGGCAGGTCCGTGTAGTACGGCGAGTTACCGGTCGCGCCGTCCTCTGTGGGCGTGTCGGGCGAGGGCCGGGCCCCGGTGGTGCTCTGTCTGCCGGCGTCGTCGGTCTCGACCCCCGGGGCCTGGGAGGCGACCAGTGCCGCCGCCACAGCCGCGGCCACGGCGGTGTTCGTCGCGCCCTTGCGCAGCCTCCTGCCGAAATGCGCCGCCATGAAGTGAACCCCTCCCGTGGGCGCCCGAGTCGCCCGCATATACCCTGTTGCTACTGCTCTGTAGACGCTGTTCTGTTGAAGCTGTCCTGTTGAGGCTGCTCTCTTGCAGCTGCCCCGTTGACGCTGCCCGCCGGTGCTCCAAGACTGGTGTCGTCCCGGTCGCGGTTGCACGCACTGCCCGGTACGTCAACCCACGCGACCCTACGGCAACTTCGTTCGCGCGGGCACCCGTTCCTGCCCGATTTTCACCGCTTGGCCATACGGCGTTGTGGCGTTGGCCTCACCCCGGGTTCGTGGGTTCGTCGCGTCCGGTCGTCGATACTGGACGCCGACGTCCGCCCTGAGGAGCACCGTTGCCGTTCACCCTCAGTCATGCGGCAGCCGTGCTGCCCGTAATCCGTCCCGATGGGACCGGCCGTGGCCCCCTGGTGCCGGCCGTACTCGTCGCGGGGTCCTTCGCGCCCGACATGACTTATTACGTGGCGAGTGTGCTGTCCGGCGCGATGGAGTTCGGCGACGTGACGCATTCCTTCGCGGGTGTGTTCACGATCGACGTGCTCATCGCCTGGGCGCTGGTGTGGGTGTGGTTGCTGGTGCGCGAACCACTGGTGGCGCTGCTTCCGCGCCGGCGGCAGCGCCGGGTGGCCGCGCTGCTGCGCTGCGGCGCGTCACGCGCGCGCGTACGGCCCGCCCTGGTGGCGCGGTGGTACGTGTCCGCCGTGCTCGGCGTGCTGACGCACGTCGTCTGGGACGCGTTCACGCATCTCGACCGATGGGGGATGCGGCTGTTTCCGGTGCTGGGCCAGGAGGTCGCGGGCTCGCCGCTGTACTGGTACCTGCAGTACGGCGGTTCCGCGGTGGCCGCGGTCGTGATCGCCGTGTTCGTGGCTGTCGCGCTACGGCGGATGCCCCTGGCCGAGCCGGTGGGGGTCCCGGTGCTGCCGGTACGGGACCGGTGGCTGGCCGGCCTCGTGATCGGCGGCTGTGCGGTGCTCGCGGCGGCGCATCGGGCGGCGCGGTGGTGGGCGTACTGGGGGTCGTCGGCGAAGCCCTGGGAACTGATCCCGACGCTGTGTTTCGGCGCGGGGGCGGGGCTGGCGCTCGCCGTGCCGGCGTACGCCGTGGCCGTGCGGCTGTGGCGACCTGCTCGCGTGCCTAGCGATTCGGGAGAGGCCGGCAGGGAGCGGGACCGGAGCCGTCAGGAGGCTTGATCACTCCGGCGACGGTGGGGAGCGGCGCGACGAACACCGTGAGTGTGCGTGCCGGGCGTGGGGCGCGGGGCAGCAGGGTGAGGCAGAGGGCCAGGTAGCTGCGGGCCAGATCCGCCCACAGGCGCCACGCGGCGGTGTCGC
>NZ_JBFBJT010000064.1:0-40297 GCF_040686175.1 Streptomyces sp. NPDC086077
AGGGGAGTTAGGCATGGCTCAGGGCACCGTCAAGTGGTTCAACGCGGAGAAGGGGTACGGCTTCATCGCGGTCGACGGTGGTGCGGACGTCTTCGTCCACTACAGCGCGATCCAGATGGACGGCTACCGGACCCTCGAAGAGGGTCAGCGGGTCGAGTTCGAGATCTCGCAGGGCCAGAAGGGCCCGCAGGCCGACATGGTTCGTCTCACCGCTTAAGCGCGCGACCACCGTATGTGACGTTTCTGTTCGAAGGGCCCGTGCCTCCCCGGGGGTGCGGGCCCTTCGGCGTGCGTGGCCGGGGCGTGTCCGGGGGCGGCGCAGACCTCGCCCGGATCCGGGGAGGCGCTTGCACTCGGCAGGGGCGAGTGCTAATCATTGGCGTTAGCACTCTGAAGGTGAGAGTGACAAAGAAGGACCGGGTCGGTGAGGCCGCAAGCCGTGTGGGGCAAGGAACCACGAGGCAGGCGAGCCGTCCGTCGCGGGCGCGGGCGCGGTCCGAAGGAATCACCCCCAGTCCTGGAGGGACCACTTCACATGGCCAAGATCATCGCGTTCGACGAGGAGGCGCGGCGCGGCCTCGAGCGCGGCATGAACCAGCTCGCGGACGCCGTGAAGGTGACGCTCGGCCCCAAGGGCCGCAACGTCGTCCTCGAGAAGAAGTGGGGCGCCCCCACGATCACCAACGATGGTGTCTCCATCGCCAAGGAGATCGAGCTCGAGGACCCGTACGAGAAGATCGGCGCCGAGCTGGTCAAGGAAGTCGCCAAGAAGACGGACGACGTCGCCGGCGACGGTACGACCACCGCCACCGTTCTCGCCCAGGCGCTGGTCCGCGAGGGCCTGCGCAACGTGGCCGCCGGTGCCAACCCGATGGCCCTCAAGCGCGGTATCGAGAAGGCCGTCGAGGCCGTCTCCGGCGCGCTGCTCGACCAGGCCAAGGAGGTCGAGACCAAGGAGCAGATCGCCTCCACGGCCTCCATCTCCGCCGCCGACACCCAGATCGGCGAGCTCATCGCCGAGGCGATGGACAAGGTCGGCAAGGAAGGCGTCATCACCGTCGAGGAGTCCCAGACCTTCGGTCTGGAGCTGGAGCTCACCGAGGGTATGCGCTTCGACAAGGGCTACATCTCGGCGTACTTCGCCACCGACATGGAGCGCATGGAGGCGGTGCTGGAGGACCCGTACATCCTCATCGCCAACTCCAAGGTCTCCAACGTCAAGGACCTGCTCCCGCTGCTGGAGAAGGTCATGCAGTCGGGCAAGCCGCTGCTGATCATCGCCGAGGACGTCGAGGGCGAGGCCCTGTCGACCCTGGTCGTCAACAAGATCCGTGGCACCTTCAAGTCCGTCGCCGTCAAGGCCCCGGGCTTCGGTGACCGCCGCAAGGCCATGCTCGGCGACATCGCCATCCTCACGGGCGGCGAGGTCATCTCCGAGGAGGTCGGCCTCAAGCTGGAGAACGCGACCCTGGACCTCCTGGGCCGCGCCCGCAAGGTCGTCATCACCAAGGACGAGACCACCATCGTCGACGGCGCCGGCTCCGCCGACCAGGTCGCCGGCCGGGTCAACCAGATCCGCGCCGAGATCGAGAACAGCGACTCGGACTACGACCGCGAGAAGCTCCAGGAGCGTCTGGCGAAGCTGGCCGGCGGCGTGGCCGTCATCAAGGCCGGTGCCGCCACCGAGGTCGAGCTCAAGGAGCGCAAGCACCGCATCGAGGACGCCGTTCGCAACGCGAAGGCGGCCGTCGAGGAGGGCATCGTCGCCGGTGGTGGCGTGGCCCTGCTCCAGGCCTCCACGGTCTTCGAGAAGCTGGACCTCGAGGGTGACGAGGCGACCGGCGCCAACGCCGTGAAGCTCGCCCTGGAGGCCCCGCTCAAGCAGATCGCCGTCAACGGTGGTCTCGAGGGTGGCGTCATCGTCGAGAAGGTGCGCAACCTGCCCGTCGGCCACGGTCTGAACGCCGCGACCGGCGAGTACGTCGACATGATCGCCGAGGGCATCATCGACCCGGCGAAGGTGACCCGCTCTGCCCTGCAGAACGCCGCCTCCATCGCCGCGCTCTTCCTCACCACCGAGGCCGTCATCGCCGACAAGCCGGAGAAGGCCGCGGCCCCGGCCGGCGGCGGCATGCCGGGCGGTGACATGGACTTCTGATCCCTTCGAGGATCGGATCCGTCCGTAAGTACCGAGGGCGGCACTCCCTGGAGACAGGGGGTGCCGCCCTCGGGCGTTCTCAGTCCGCGGGGGCGTAGTGCGAGGCGACGGCGGGCTGGCCGGTCCAGTTCGGCCCCGCCGCCGGGTCGGCGCCCAGGTAACGGAACGGCAACCGCACCGCGCGCCCGCCGCGCAGGGTCAGCCGGTGGTGCCGGGGGCCGTAGCCGAATCCGGCCCGCCGCAGCGCCGCGACCGCCGTCCGGCCGGCCGGTGCGCCGTCCGCGTCGCGTATCGAGTCCGGGTCGAAGTGCGCGATCAGCAGCCCGTCCGGGGCGAGCCAGGAGGCGGCGCGGGCGAGCAGTCCGAGCTGGTCGCCGACGTAGTGCAGCCCGTGCACACAGGTGACCAGGTCGTACGTCCGTACCGGCGTCCAGGTCGCGACCGAGGCGACGACCTCCCGCACGGTGGGCGGGGCCGGCGCGGGGACGAGCGGACCCACCAGGTCGACACCGGTGAGCACGGCGTCGGAGGGCAGGACCGAGGCCGCCTCGCGCAGGGCGCGGCCCTCGCCGCTGCACAGGTCCAGCCAGGACGGCGCGGAACGGCCGGTCAGCCGGCTCAGGGGGTCGAGGCCCAGCTCGCGGGTGTAGCTGTTGACGCCGGCGAGGCCGCGCTCCCGGTTCATCGTGTTGTTGGCCACCACGGCGGATCGCTCCAGCTCCTGCGGGGGCACCAGGGCGGCGGGCTTCGTCATACGGGCATTCTTCCGCCCGGACGTGGTGCCCGGGAGTGGCCCGGATCACATGAAGTCGTGCGGGACGGGCCGGAATGGCGGGCGTCGGAGGGTGGTTGTCGCGGAAGTGTGCTTCTATGCATGCGCATAATTCGCACACGCATGAGTCTCCCGACAAGCAGGTGCGTGTGCCCGACCGCCGACCGGCGACCCCGAGGAGCCCCCACGTGACCGTCACCGCCTCATCCGACATCTCCCGAGCGGCCCAGGTCCTCGCCCGGCCCTTCACCGTGGGCGGCCTGACCGTCCCCAACCGGATCGTGATGGCGCCGATGACCCGCAAGTTCTCGCCGGGCGGCATCCCCGGCGCGGACGTGGCCTCGTACTACTCCCGGCGCGCCGGCGCGGGCGTGGGTCTGATCGTCACGGAGGGCACCTACGTCGGACACGAGTCGGCCGGGGAGAGCGACGACGTGCCGCGCTTCCACGGCGAGGAGCAGCTGGCGGGGTGGGCGAAGGTCGCCGAGGAGGTGCACGCGGCAGGTGGGAAGATCGTGCCGCAGCTGTGGCACATCGGAATGGTGCGCCGTCAGGGTCAGCCTCCGTACCCCGAGGCGCCCGCGGTCGGTCCGTCCGGGGTGCGGACGGACGGCACCGAGGGGACCGGCCGGGTGATGACCCAGCAGGACCTGGACGACGTCGTCCTGTCTTTCGCCGAGGCCGCCGCGGCGGCCGAGCGGATCGGCTTCGACGGCGTCGAGCTGCACGGGGCCCACGGCTACCTCATCGACCAGTTCCTGTGGGCCGGCACCAACCGGCGTACGGACGCCTACGGGGGTGACCTGGTGGCCCGTACGAAGTTCGCGGCGGAGGTCGTGGCCGCCGTGCGCGCCTCCGTCTCGCCGGACTTCCCGATCCTCTTCCGTTACTCGCAGTGGAAGCAGGACGCCTACGACGCGCGGCTCGCCGGGACCCCGCAGGAGCTGGAGGCGATCCTCGCCCCGCTGGCGGCGGCCGGCGTCGACGGCTTCCACGCCTCGACCCGCCGCCACTGGCTGCCGGAGTTCGAGGGCTCGGACCTCAATCTCGCGGGCTGGACCAAGAAGCTCACCGGCAAGGCCGCCGTCACGGTGGGGTCGGTCGGCCTGGACGGGGAGTTCCTGAGGGCGTTCGCGGGCGAGGGGGCCGGGGTGGGCAGCATCGACAACCTGCTGGACCGGCTGGAGCGTGACGAGTTCGACCTGGTGGCCGTGGGGCGGGCGCTGCTCCAGGATCCGCGCTGGGCCCAGAAGGTGCTGGCGGGGCGGTTCGACGAGCTGACGGCGTGGGACGCGGGGGCGCTCGGCTCGCTGAGCTGAGACGACGTGCGAGGGGCGGTACCTGGGACGACCTGGGTTCCGCCCCTCTTTGCGTGACCTTGACCTGGCTTTCTTGAGTAAGTCAATCAACTGATGCAAGGTTGCCTAAGTCAAGTACTTCGCATGCCCGCGACGGAGGCCATCCATGACCGACACCCCTGCCCACCCCGCCCCGACCGGGGGTTCCGCCCCGCCGAGGTCGAACGCCGTGGTGGCGGTGCTGGCCTTCGCCGGAGTCGTCGTGTCCCTGATGCAGACACTGGTCATTCCGATCGTCCCCGAGCTGCCGCGGCTGCTGAACGCCTCGTCCTCGAACACCGCCTGGGCCGTCACGGCCACCCTGCTCGCCGCAGCCGTGGCCACGCCTGTGATGGGACGGCTCGGCGACATGTACGGCAAGCGGCGGATGCTGCTGGTCAGCGTGGTGATGCTGGTGGCGGGCTCGGTCACCGCCGCCCTCAGCGACACCCTCGGCCCGATGATCGTCGGCCGGGTCCTGCAGGGGCTGGCGTCGGGCGTGATCCCGCTCGGCATCAGCATCATGCGCGACGAACTCCCGGCCGAACGCCTCGGCTCCGCCACCGCCCTGATGAGTGCCTCCCTCGGCGTCGGCGGCGCCCTCGGCCTGCCCGCCGCCGCGCTGATCGCCGACAACTTCGACTGGCACACCCTGTTCTGGACCTCGGCCGTGCTCGGTGTCGTGGCCGGTGTCCTCGTTCTCACCCTGGTGCCCGAGTCCCAGGTCCGCACGGGTGGCCGCTTCGACCTGGTCGGCGGCTTGGGCATGGCGGTCGGCCTGGTCTGCCTGCTGCTGGGCATCTCCAAGGGCGCCGACTGGGGCTGGACCAGCGGCACCACGCTGGGCCTGTTCGGCGTGGCCGTCGTGGTCCTTCTCGTCTGGGGCTGGTGGGAGTTGCGCGTCGGGCAGCCGCTGGTGGACCTCCGCGCCACGGTCCGCCGCCAGGTCCTGGTCACGAACCTCGCCTCGGTGGCCGTCGGCTTCGCGATGTTCGCGATGTCCCTCGTCATTCCGCAGCTGCTGCAACTGCCGTCGGCGACGGGCTACGGCCTCGGCCGGTCGATGCTCGCGGCGGGCCTGGTCATGGCCCCGTCCGGCCTGGTCATGATGGCCACGGCACCGGTGTCGGCGGCGGTCTCCAAGGCGAAGGGTCCCAAGGTCACCCTGATGATCGGCGCCCTGATCGTCGCGGCGGGCTACGCCCTCAACATCGCCCTCATGGACCAGGTGTGGCACTTCGTCCTGGTCTCCTGCGTCATCGGCGCCGGCATCGGCTTCACGTACGGCTCGATGCCCGCGCTCATCATGAGCGCCGTACCGGCGTCGGAGACGGCCGCGGCGAACAGCCTCAACACGCTGATGCGGTCCATCGGTACGTCGGTGGCGAGCGCCGTCGCGGGGGTGATCCTGGCCCAGATGACGACGACGTTCGGCTCGTTCGCGCTGCCGTCGCGGGAGGGCTTCCGCACGGTGCTGGCGGTCGGCGCGGGAGCCGCGCTCCTCGCGTTCGTGGTCGCGTCGTTCCTGCCCCGCCAGAACCCCGGGGGCCAGGCGTCCGGGGCGGCACCCTCGGAGATGCCGAGGCCGCTGCCGGAGTCCGCGAAGGCGTGAGCGCCGTCGCTCAGAGGTTTCCCATCGGCTCGATGTCGACCCGCACCGGCGTGCCCCAGACCCGGAGCACCTCGTAGTCGGTGAACTCGTGCACGAGCCGGTAGGCCATAGCGGGCCGCGAACCCCGCCGCTGGGCCGCCAGATACAGCTCGGCCTCCCGGCGGTCCCGGCGCGGGGTGCCGCACAACTGCCACTCCTGCCCGTTCCACAGCTCCGGCAGCCACCGCTGCTGGGGCTGCGGCCGGTCACCGCGCACGCCGTACCGGGACGGCGTGGACCCGGTGGAGGCGGTGGGCGCGGCGGGCCCGTTGAACTCGGCCCGCCGGGCGGCCCGGCGCCGGGTCTCGCACAGCAGACACCGGTCGGGCGCGCTCTCGTCGACGGGTCCCGTCGGATGTTCGGCGCAGCGGGTGCTGGGCGCGGCGGTGGTGACGCTCTCCTCCAGCAGATCGAGAGCCCGCCGCAGATCGGCCTTGACCTCGTGCAACCGCGCGTCCGGGGTGTCCCCGCCGAGAGCCTCCCCATGCTCCCCGAGCAACCGGAGAGCGCGCCCCAGAGCGGTGAGCTGAGCGTGATTCATGATCGGTCGCCTGTGGTCCTTCCTGAATGACGCGGGCTTGCGATGGTACGAGCCCCGTGCCGGACTCGTACACCACCGGCTTCCCACCCCATCGTGTTCCGCAGGGCGGTCGACAGGAATGACGACAGCGGTCTGGAGGTCGCCGACGTCCGACCGGTTCGAGAAGCCGGCCGGGGCCACCGCTGAGGGCGTGATGACGCCACGGCCGGACAAAGCTGCCGTGCGGTCAGCGGGTGGTGGCTTCGAGGGCCGCGCGCAGGTGGCCGCCGGAGTCTTCCAGGAGGCGGGCGGCCGTGTCCCCGTCCACCCCGCCGACGATCGTCAGGATGGCGGCCTTGACCTCGCCGTCGGTGGCGGCCAGGGCCCGTTCGATCTCCTCGTCCGACGCGCCCGTGGCCAGGGCGACGATACGGCGGGAGCGGGCGCGCAGCTTCTCGTTGGAGGCGCGGACGTCGACCATGAGGTTCCCGTAGGTCTTGCCCAGCCGGATCATGGTGATCGTCGAGAGCATGTTGAGGACCAGCTTCTGTGCCGTGCCGGCCTTCAGACGGGTGGAGCCGGTGAGCAGCTCGGGGCCGACGACGATCTCGATGCCGTGGTCGGCGGCGGCCGCGAGGGCGCTGTGCGCGTTGCAGGCGAGGCCGACGGTCAGGGCGCCCTGCGCACGGGCGTGCTCGACGGCGCTCACGGCGTACGGGGTGCGGCCGGAGGCGGAGATCCCGACCACGGTGTCGTCGGGAGTCAGCCGCAGCGCCTCCAGGTCCTGCCGGGCCAGGTCACCCGAGTCCTCGGCACCCTCGACCGAGGTGACCAGGGCCTCGGGGCCGCCCGCGATCAGGCCCACGACCCTGGTGGGGTCGGTGTTGAAGGTGGGCGGGCACTCGGAGGCGTCCAGCACGCCGAGGCGGCCCGCGGTACCGGCGCCGGCGTAGACGAGCCGGCCGCCGCGGGCCATCCGGGCGGCGATGTCGTCGATCGCCGCGGCGATCCGGGGCAGCCGCTCGGCGACCGCGGCCGGCACCAGGGTGTCCTCGCCGTTCATCAACTGCGCGATCTCCAGCGTGGGCAGCCGGTCGATCTCGGCGAGCTCGGGCCGGAACGCCTCGGTGGTCAGGGTCTCCAACTGTGCTTGCACATCACGGGGGTCGGAGGTCGAGGTCATGGAGAAGCGGCTCTCTTCGATGTCTGGTCGGCGACTTTTCGGTACGGGCCGGTCGCGCCAGGAGCCGGAGGCCCGGCGCGACCGGCGTCACCAGCTACCGCGGCCCACTGCGATGGCGATGCGCCAGCGCCTCGTACGACGCCGACAGCGCCGGTGCCGCCGTCTCGTACGTGCGCTGCGCCACCCCCACGAACAGGCAGTCCACGACCAGCAGCTGACTGGTCCGGGACGACATCGCCGCGGGCCGCAGCTCGCTCTCGCGAGCCGTGGACGTCGTCAGGACGTGGTCGGCGTACTGCGCCACGGCCCCGTCCGGGCGGCCGGTGATCGCCACGGTCGTGGCCCCGCCCTCGAAGGCCACCCGCAGCGGCTCGATGACGTCCGTCGTCGACCCGGAGTGGGTGATCGCGATGGCGACGTCCCCCGCGCGCAGCTGCACGGCGTTGGTCACGGCGAGGTGCGGATCACTGTGCGCGTGGGCTATGAGCCCTATGCGCAGCAGCTTCTGGGTGAGGTCCTGCGCGACCAGCCCGGACGCGCCGATGCCGTACACGTCGGTGCGCCGGGCGGCGGCGAGCGCGGTGACCGCCGCGCCGAGCTGCGCGGTGTCGAGTCCGGCCGCCGTGTCGGCGAGGGTCTGCTGCTCGTCGTAGGCGAGTTTGGCGACGACGTCGGCGATCGGGTCGTCGACCGCGATGTCGGTCGTGATGGCGGGGGCGCGCCCGGACTGCTGCTGGGCGGCGAGGCCGGCGAGGGCTAGGCGCAGATCGCGGTAGCCGGGGTAGCCGAGCAGGCGGGCGGTGCGCACGACGGTCGCCTCGCTGGTGCCGGTGAGCTCGGCGAGGCCGGTGACCGTGAGGGCCGCGCAGCCGGCCGGGTCGTTCGCCACGGCCTCGGCGACGCGCTGCATGGAGCGGGTCATGGAGGGGGCCAGGGTGCGCACCTTGGCGGCGAGGGCGGCGGGCGCGGGCGGACTCGTGCGGGGCGCCGCGCCGGGCCCGGGGGCCGCACCGGGCCGGGCCCGGCCGCCGCTGCCGAAAGTTTCCTTCACTTCACGGGTCACAGGTGAAAGATATTTTCGGCTCGGCGTTGCGGTCAAGAGTGCGCACAATGGGGGCATGGACCCCATCAGCCCCCTGGAGCAGGCGCTGCACGCCGCCCGCGCCCTCGTGCTGGCCGACCTCGTCGCGGGCCAGGTCGCCGAGGCGGACGTCGTCTCGCTGGTCGAGGAGTCCGTCGTACAGCGGCGCTGGTGGGTGGAACAGTGGCCGGACGGCGCGGAGTACGTCGCCGGGCTGATCGCCCAGGACGTGCAGGACGCGCTGCTCGACCGCTACGGCCGCTGGCCCCTGTGCCCGGTCTGCGGCTCCGGCGACCCGCACGCCCTGGACGTCGAGCCCGAACTCGGACCCGACCCGCACTGGGTGTGCCACAAGGCCGGCGTGAAGGTCGCGGCGGTCGGTTCCCTGGGGGCGGGCCCGGGCGGTGCCTCCGCCTCGTGACGATCTACATCGACCCGCCGACCTGGCCCGGCCACGGACGCATGTGGTCCCACCTCGTCAGCGATCTCTCCTATGACGAACTGCACACGTTCGCCGACGGGTTGGGCGTCCCCCGCCGCGCCTTCGAGCGGGACCACTACGACATCCCGTCCCACCGCTACGCCGACGCGGTGGCCGCCGGTGCGGTGGAGGTCAGCAGCAGGGAAGTGGTGCGCCTGCTGAACGGGGCAGGACTGCGCAGACCCAAGGGCCGGTAGGCCGACGGGGCGGTGATACGTCGGAGCGGTGAGCCGCTGAGTCGTTGGGCCGTACGGCCGTACGGCCGTACTCAGGCACGCCGCAGCTCGTAGGCGAACTGCTCGTCCTCGCCCTCGCTCACCTTTACGAACCCGGCCCGCTCCACCACCCGCTGCGACGGCACGTTGCCCAGGTCCACCGTCGCGAACAGGGACCGTACGTCCTCCCGGGCCAGGGCCCAGTCCGCCAAGGCGCGCAGGGCCTGCGTGGCGTAGCCCTGGCCGCGGGCCCGCTCGGCGAGGTCGTAGCCGATCTCGGCGCGGGCGTCCTCGTCGGGAGCGCCGTGGAAGCCCATGCCGCCGATCGCGCGGCCGTCCTCGTGGCGTACCAGGACGAAGAGCCCGAACTCCGGGCGGTGCACCCCCGCCTCGTACGCCTTCGCCGTCATCCCCGCGGCCTCGCGGGTGCCCTCGAAGGGACCGCCCTCGACCCAATCGAACCCGCCGTCGCCGCCCGCGGCGAGGTCGGCGGCCGCGAGCGGGGTGACGCCCTCCAGGGTGAGGCGGCCGGCCGGGATCACGAGGTTGTTGCTCCAGCGCCAGTCGGTGACCGGGGCGCGGCCCGGGAGGTCGCCGCGGCCGGTGGCCCACAGGAGGGTGCGCCAGGGGTCGGCGGCGGGCTGGACGTGCGGGAAGATCGTGCCGAGGACGTAGGTGCACAGCCCGGCCGGCGGCTCGTAGGCCAGGCCGAGTCCCTGGGCGATGTCGTGGGTGTGGAGCAGGACCTCCGCGACGCCCATCGCGGCGAAGCCCTCGCGGTTGGCGCTGCGGAAGGGGTACGGGTGGAAGGCGCGCACCTCGCGGGGCGTGGTGCGGATCGCCGCCGTGAGCAACGCGCCGGTCGTCTCGGTGACTTGGAGCACGCCCTCGTTGTCGGCCGGGTCGAGGCCGTCCTCGTCGCCGTCGAGCGTGATCTCGAAGGGCACGTACGCGTCCCGCGCGCGTCCGGCGAGTTGCCCCGCGTAGGCCAGCAGGCAGCCCGCGACGTGCTCGGCCGTCCTACGGCAACTCCACGTCGTAGTGCCCGCGTCGACCGCACGCCAGTCGCGGTCCGTCGCCGTCCGCAGCACCGCGACGGCGCCGGCGACGGCCTGCCGCACCTTTTCCCCACCCGTGTCTGCCATGCGGCGCAGAGTAGGCGACGGCACCTCCTCAGGACGACAGGATTTCCAGCTCGGAGGTGACGTTGTAGCGGGCCGTCGCCTCCCAGTGCTCCGCGCCGTACGGGGTGCGGTACATGCGAGGCAGGGCGAGCAGGTCGCGCAGGACGGCGGCTCGGCCCGCGCGGAAGGCGTCGGACGGGACGAAGCCGTACTCCTCACGGACGGCGGCCGTGTAGGCGGCGTACACCGACGGGGGCGAGCCGAGGATGGCGAGGTCGGCGTCGCAGAGGACCTGGCCGTTGCGGTCGTCGTCGGCCGCGGCGTGACCCGCCGTGAGGCGGACCAGGCGGGCGACCTCGGCGGTCCCCGCCTCGGACAGGCCGGCCTCGGGGAGCGCGCGTTCGGCCAGCCGGGCCGAGCGTTCCTCGTTCTCGGAGCGGTCCGGGAGATAGACCGCGTCGTGGAACCAGGCGGCGAGACGGACGAGGGCGGGGTCGTCGGCGTACTTCTCCAGTACGTCGACGTGGTCGAGGACCGCGGTGAGGTGGGTCAGCGTGTGGTAGTGCCGCTGCGGCTCCCGCCAGCGGGCGATCAGATCGTCGGCGTACGGGACCGGGTCGGGGCCGCCCTCGGGGCCCCGGGCGGCCTCCAGCGCCTGACGGAAGCGGACGCGAAGCGTGCTGGGTTCGGGCATGCCGTCAATTCTGCGCCTAGCGTGGGTGCATGACTTCTGCTGACATGCACGGCGAGGTACGGGACCCGGAGCTGCCGGGGCGGCTGCTGGTGGTGGAGCGGGATCAGCTGATCCCGTGGTTGCGGGGACGGGGGGAGGGGGACTTCGCGACACCGGCGGACGCGTGCCCCGGGTGGACGGTGCGCGATGTGCTGGCGCACAGCTCGGCGGTGCTGACGCGCGCGGTCCAGGGGCGGTTCGAGAAGGGCGTGTTCTCGCCCGAGTCGAACGACCGGGACATCGCCGAGCGCGCCGGCTGGACCGACGCGCAGGTCGTCGACGAGTTGGAGCGCGGGATGACCGAGGCGGGGCCGGTGATCGCCCAGGCGGAAGGCGCGCTGGACGGGCTCGCGCTGGGGGAGTGGGTGCACGCGGGTGATGTGCGTGCGGCGCTCGGGGAGCCGGAGGCGTACGCCGGGAAGGGCCTGCCGCACGCGCTCGAACTGCTGGTGCGGATCACGCGGGAGCGGGGACACGTGGCGTTGCACGCCGACCTCGACGACCTGGACGAGCCGCTGCGGCTCGGTGAGGTGAGCGGGGACCGGCCGCCGGGACGGTACATCGGAGACGCGTCGACGCTCGTACGGCTGTACTCGGGGCGGTCGGTGGACGCGGCCGGTTTCGAGCTGGCGGGCGTGCAGGTGGGCGAGCTGAACATCTTCGGCTGAGCGGCGCGGCGCCGGTGCCGGTTTCGGCCCCGGTACCGGCGCGACGCCGTCTCGCGGGCTCGATCGCCGCGGGCGTACCCTGATATTGGACTAGACCTGTAGCCGCTTCGGGGAATGCCCAAGAAAGGGGTGCCATGAGCACGCGTGCAGTCCTGGAGGTGATCGCCCTCGACGCCGAGGACGCGATCGCCGCCCAGGCCGGAGGTGCGGATCGCCTCGAACTGGTCACCGACATGGCGGCGGACGGGCTCACGCCGTCCGTCGAGACCTTCGTCGCGATCCGGGCCGCCGTCGACATTCCGCTGCGCGTGATGCTGCGACTGGCGGACGGGTTCGCGGCCGGGGAGATCGCGCGACTCGCCGAGGTGGCCGGGCGGATGCGGGAGGCCGGGGCCGAGGAGTTCGTGCTCGGGTTCCTCGACCCCGACGGTGGGGTGGACCTCGACGCCGTGGAACGCGTGGTCGGCGTGCTGGAGGGGTGCCGGTGGACGTTCCACCGGGCGATCGACCGGGCGGCGGACCGGGACGCGCTGCGCAAGGCGCTGGACGGCCTGCCCGGCCTGGACACCTATCTGACGGCCGGGGCGGCCGCCGGTGTGGACGAGGGGCTGCCCGTGCTGCTCGCCGAGGCGGGGCGGCGCGGCGAGCCGGGGTACGAGCAGCAGATCCTGGTGGGCGGCGGCCTGCGGCTGGAGCACGTGCCCAGGCTGGTGGCCGCCGGGGCCGACGCGTTCCACATCGGCGGGGCGGCGCGCCCCGACGGCTGGGAGGGTTCGGTGTCGGTGGCGGCGGTCGCCGAGTGGCGGGGCGTGCTGGACGGCGGGTGATCCGTGCCGCTCCGGGCCTGCCGGCCGGCACCGAGGTGGCGCCGGTTCCGGGCGGCACGCGGGCCCGCGTCGGGGCCGGACTCAGCTGAGCTGGGCAGGCAGCGGCGCCGCGTGCGTCACCGTCAGCCCCGACACGGCGCGGGTCAGCGCCACGTACAGCCGGCGCAGGCCCGTCCGCTCGTCCGGCTCGCCGTCGACGACGGCCTGGGGTTCGTCCAGGACCACGTAGTCGTACTCCAGGCCCTTGGCCAGGGAGGCCGGGACCAGGGTCAGCCGGGTCTCGTGCGACGTCTCCTCGCCGGGGGCGAGGTGGTCGATCCCCGCCGACCTCAGCGCCTGCGCGAGCGCCGGGATCCGGGCGTCCGCGGCGATCAGGCCGATGGAGCCCTCGTGCGTGAGCGACTCGGCGCAGGCCGCCACCACGTCCCTGTCGCCCCCGACCTGCCGCACCTCGAACGCCCCGGGGTTCTCCCGCACCGACGCCACCGGCTTCAGCCCGGGCGCGATGTGCGGCAGCAGCCGTGAGGCGTAGGCGATCACGTCCGTCGGGACACGGAAACCGGCCGTCAGCTCCTCGACCACCGCGTCGTCCTTGCCCAGGTGGGCCAGCGCCTCCGGCCAGCTGCGCGTCGCCCACGGCGTGGTGCCCTGCGCCAGGTCGCCGAGGACGGTCGCGGAGCCGGTGGTGCAGCGACGGCCGACGGCCCGGTACTGCATGGGGGAGAGGTCCTGCGCCTCGTCGAGCACGACATGGCCGAGGGACGGCGTGCGGTCGATCAGGTCCTTCACCTCGTCGATCAGCACGGCGTCCGCCGCCGACCACCTGGCCGCCTTCACCGACCGCACCGCCCGCGCCCACAGAACCGTCTTGCGCTCGTCCTCGTCCAGCACGCCCTCCGCGTGCGCGGCCAGGTAGTCCGCGTCGGTCAGCAGCCGCAGCACCAGCTTCGCCGGGTCCACCGCCGGCCAGATCGTCTTGACCGCCGCCTTCACGGCGCTGTCGCGGGCCACCGCGTCCTGCACCCGGTCGTCCGGCGCCTCACCCGACCGTTCCATCTGCACCAGCACGGCGTGCGCGATCCGCTGCGGCAGGGCCTCGCGGGCGGCGCCGTACCGGATGCCCCGGTCCAGCAACTCCCGCACCATCTCCTCGACCTCGTACGCCGGCACCCGCCACCGCCGTGACCCGCGCACCACGACGACCGGTTCCGACGGCATCGTCACGTGCGCGTACAGCGCCCGGCGGACCACCTCCGCCATCCTCGCGTCCCCCTTGACCAGCGCCGCCGCCGCGTCGTCCGTGCCGCGCACCTCCACGTGCGCCACCAGGTCGTCGACCGTCGCCTGCCGGACCGACAACTCACCCAGTGCCGGGAGCACTTGCTCGATGTAGTGGAGGAACGAGCGGTTCGGTCCGATCACGAGGGTGCCGGTGCGGGCCAGCCGGTCGCGGTGGGCGTAGAGGAGGTAGGCCACGCGGTGCAGGCCGACCGCGGTCTTCCCGGTGCCGGGGCCGCCCTGCACGCACACCGTGCCGCCCAGCCCGCTGCGCACGATCTCGTCCTGCTCCGGCTGGATGGTGGCGACGATGTCGCGCATCGGACCGACACGCGGGCGCTCGATCTCCCGCTGGAGCAGCTTGCTGGCCTGCGCCACCTCGGCCGGGTCGGACAGGTGCTCGTCCTCGTACGCCGTCAACTCCCCGCCTGTGTAACCGAATCGGCGGCGCAGCCCGACGTCCATCGGGTCCTTCTTGGAGGCCCGGTAGAACGGCTGTGAGACCGGCGCGCGCCAGTCGATCACCATCGGGTCGCCGTTCGCGTCGTGCACATGACGGCGCCCGATGTGCAGTGTCCGGTAAGCGTCCTCCGGCCGTGGGCGTTCGCCACCCGCGCCCTCGGCCCGCTCCGCGCCGGGAGCGTGCAGATAGTCCAGACGGCCGAAGAACAGCGGGGTGTGGCTGAGGTCGGCGAGGGCCTTGATGCGCTCGCCGATCTGGCGTTCCAGGATCTGGGCGTTGACCCAGTTCGCGGTGACGTCACCGATGTCGAGGGACTCGACGTCCTCCCGCATGGCCCGCAGCGCGGCACGGGACGCGGACAGGTGGGAGCGCTCACGGCTGAGCGGATCGGCGGCGGGCGTGGACACGGCGGTGCCTCCGGAGAGCTAGGGGTGCGATGCGGGATGCCCCCGGCTTCCGGCCGGGTGGCGGCGCTCCCCGAGGGAGGCGGGCAAGAGCGGAGATTCTAGGTGAGCGGCCGAGGGCGGGCCAACGGATTTTCTCCCGCCGGCCGCGCCACCCCGCCCGCGGGCCGGCGCACCCCCACGGCCCCCAGGGGACGGGTCCTCCCGGGTCCTCCCCCTCAGGGCCACCGCTCCCTCTCAGGGGCTACCCCGGGGCCGTCCAGGTTCGGTCCCCAGACCGATGCCGCATCCACGGTGCGAAACCCACCATGGACACATGAGTGCAGCGACTTTCACCCCGGCCCCCGCGCCGCACCGCCCCTCCGGTGCCACGGCCCTCACCGGCAGCCACCGGCATCGCCTCGGCGAAGCCCTGCGTGCCGTGCGGGTGTTCGCGGGCGCCGCGTTCGATGTGGTCATCCTCGGTGAGTACGGCGAGGAGGCGGGCGTCCGCCGCAAGTGAGCGTCTAGTGTCACGACGTGACGAGACGACCACGCTCGGCAGCGCCCGTGACACTCCTGGCCGTCTCCGTGGCGGCCCTCGCCGTCCTGTGCGTCGTGCGCCACCCGGCCATGGCCGACGCCCTGGTGTACCGGGCCGAGGGCGCGGCCGTCCTGCACGGCCATGACCTCTACGGCTTCACCGTCACCCGGTGGCACCTCCCCGCCACCTATCCGCCCTTCGCCGCACTCCTGTTCACCCCTGCCGCCTGGATCCCCGTCGCGGCCCTGAAGGCCGGTTTCCTCGCGGCCAACATGCTGCTCACCGCCTGGCTGGTCCACCTCTCCGCCCGCCTGGCGGGCCGCCCGCTGCGACTTCCGGCCCTCTGCGCGGTCACCGCGCTCGCCCTCTGGCTGGAGCCGGTCTTCCAGACCCTGCTCTACGGGCAGATCAACCTCGCCCTCGCCTGCCTGGTCCTGTGGGACCTGACCCGCCCGCCCCGCGCCCCCGGCAAGGGCGTGGCCGTGGGCATCGCGGCCGGCATCAAGCTGACGCCGGCCGTCTTCATCGCGTATCTGCTGCTGCGCGGCCGCCACCGCGAGGCCGCCGCCGCGACCGCCGCCCTCACGGCGACCGTGGCCCTCGGCGCGCTGGTCCTCCCCGGCGCCAGCGCGGACTTCTGGCTGCGCCGTATCTACCAGACCGACCGGGTGGGCAAGCCCTGGATCATCGACAACCAGTCGCTCCAGGGCCTGCTCGCCCGCGCACTGGGCGACCCGGCGCCGGGCTCCGCCTGGCTGGCGCCCGCGCTGGTCGTCGCGGCCGCCGCCCTGTGGCTCGTCCACCGCACGCCGGACGACCGCCACGCCCTGCTCCTGACGGCCGTCACCGCGCTGCTGGTCTCACCCATCAGCTGGTCCCACCACTGGGTCTGGTGCGTCCCCGTCATCGCCGTACTGCTGGCGGACGGCCGCGTCCGGCTGGCGCTCGCCGTGGCGTTCCTCTTCACGGCGCGCAGCATGTGGCTCGTGCCGCACCAGGGCGACCTGGACCTCCAGCTCCCCTGGTGGCAGCAGCCGCTGGCCTCGCCCTACCCGCTCCTGGGCCTGGCGGCGCTGACCGCCGCGGCCCTGCGCACGCTGCTGGGGCGTCAGCTCCCGGCGAGCAACTCGTCGGCGTCCATGATCCGGTACGCGTACCCCTGCTCGGCCAGGAACCGCTGGCGGTGGGCCGCGAAGTCCTGGTCGATCGTGTCCCGGGCGACGACCGAGTAGAAGTGCGCCTGGTGGCCGTCGGCCTTCGGGCGCAGCACACGTCCCAGCCGCTGGGCCTCCTCCTGCCGCGAGCCGAAGGTCCCGGACACCTGGACGGCGACGGTCGCCTCGGGCAGGTCGATGGAGAAGTTGGCGACCTTGGAGACGACCAGGACGCTGATCTCGCCCTGCCGGAAGGCGTCGAAGAGCTTCTCGCGCTGGGCGTTGGACGTCTCGCCCTTGATCACCGGCGCGCCGAGATGCTCCCCCAACTCGTCGAGCTGGTCGATGTACTGCCCGATCACGAGGATCTGCTGACCGGCGAACCGGCGCACGATCGCCTCCGTCACCTTGCGCTTGGTCTCGGTCGTCGAGCAGAAGCGGTATTTCTCCTCGGGCTCGGCCGTCGCGTACGCCAGCCGCTCGGAGTCCGTGAGGTTGACCCGGACCTCGACACAGTCGGCGGGCGCGATGTACCCCTGTGCCTCGATCTCCTTCCACGGCGCGTCGAACCGCTTCGGCCCGATCAGCGAGAACACGTCCGACTCCCGGCCGTCCTCCCGCACCAGCGTCGCGGTCAGCCCCAGCCGCCGCCGCGCCTGGAGGTCCGCCGTGAACTTGAAGACCGGGGCGGGCAGCAGATGCACCTCGTCGTAGACGACGAGTCCCCAGTCACGGGAGTCGAACAGCTCCAGGTGCGGATAGATACCCTTCCGCCGGGTCGTCAGCACCTGGTACGTGGCGATGGTGACGGGCCGGATCTCCTTCTTCGTCCCGCTGTACTCGCCGATCTCCTCCTCGGTCAGCGAGGTCCGCTTCACCAGCTCGTGCTTCCACTGCCGGGCCGAGACGGTGTTGGTCACGAGGATGAGCGTCGTCGACTTCGCCTGCGCCATGGCCCCGGCGCCGACCAGCGTCTTGCCGGCACCGCAGGGCAGGACGACGACCCCGGACCCGCCGTGCCAGAAGTTCTCCACGGCCTGCTTCTGGTAGGGCCGCAGCGCCCAGCCGTCCTCGTCCAGTTCGATCGGGTGCGCCTCGCCGTCGACGTAGCCGGCGAGGTCCTCGGCCGGCCAGCCCAGCTTCAGCAGCACCTGCTTGACCTGCCCGCGCTCGGAGGGGTGCACGGCCACGGTGTCCGGGTCGATTCGGGTGCCGACCAGCGGTGCGATCCGCTTCGAGCGCAGCACCTCCTCCAGCACCGGCCGGTCGGTGGTGGTGAGCACCAGGCCGTGCGCGGGGTGCTTGCTCAGCGTCAGCCGCCCGTAGCGGTCCATCGTCTCGGCGATGTCCACGAGCAGCGCGTGCGGCACCGGGTAGCGGCTGTACTCCACCAGCGCGTCCACCACCTGCTCGGCGTCGTGGCCCGCGGCACGCGCGTTCCACAGCCCGAGCGGGGTCACGCGGTAGGTGTGGATGTGCTCCGGCGCGCGCTCCAGCTCCGCGAACGGCGCGATCACGCGACGGCAGTCGTCGGCGCGCTCGTGGTCAACCTCCAGCAGGAGAGTCTTGTCGGACTGGACGATGAGTGGACCGTTCACGTACTTACATTCCTTCCGCGCGGGCCAAACGTCCAGTGTGCCTGATCGTTGTGCACGGCGTGCAGGACATCACCAGTGCCCCGTCCCCGCCGACCACCACGCTCGGCTACGCGCTGTTCGCCACGCGCTGGCTGCAGGCTCCGCTGTACTTCGGCCTCGTGGCCGCCCAGGGGGTGTACGTCTACAAATTCTTCAACGAACTCTGGGCCTTAGTGCTCCGGTGCGTGACCGGGCAGGCGACAGAGACCTACGTCATGCTCGCCGTGCTCAAGCTCGTCGACGTCGTCATGATCGCCAATCTGCTGATCATGGTGATCGTCGGCGGCTACGAGACGTTCGTGTCCCGCATCGGTCTGCAGGGCCACCGTGACCAGCCGGAATGGCTCTCGCACGTGAACTCCAACGTGCTGAAGGTCAAGCTTGCCACGGCCATCGTGGGCATCTCGTCGGTGCATCTGCTCCAGATGTTCGTGGATGTGCACCACACCTCCCGGCACTCCTTGCTGTGGGGCACGGTGATCCACATGGCGTTCATCGCGTCGGCGGCGATCCTGGCGTACATGTCGGGGCCGATGGCGGCGCAGGCCGAGCGGGCCCACCACTCCTCCTCCCACCAGCCACAGCAGCAACGCGCCGCCGAGGCCGGACCGCCCGAGAAGGCCGTCATCCCGTCCCAGCGTGATCAGGCGCCGAGCGCCGAGGACCGGCTGCGTGCCGCCGGGTTCCCCGCCCGCAAACTGCTGGAGGACTTCGACGCCGAGCATCTGCGGTCCTTCGACCGCGAGGCCGTGGCCCGGCTCGGCAAGCTGGACTTCGTCACCGCCCGCCGCAACGTCGTCTTCACCGGGCCGCCCGGCACCGGCAAGACGCATCTCGCGGTCGGCCTCGGGGTGCGTGCCTGCCAGGCCGGGCACCGGGTGCTGTTCGCGACCGCGGGCGAGTGGGCGGCGCGGCTGGCGGGGGCGCAGGCCGACGGCCGGCTCACCGACGAACTTCGCCGCCTCGACGCCTACGCCCTGCTGATCGTCGACGAGGTCGGCTATCTGCCGTTCGACGCCGACACCTCGCAGCTCTTCTTCCGGCTCGTCGCGCACCGCTACGAGCGGGGTTCGCTGGTCGTGACCGGTGACCGCCCGCCGGCGCGGTGGGACGAGGTGTTCGGCGGCCCCGCCGCCCCGGCGATGGTGGACCGGCTCGCCCACCACGCCGAGATCGTCCGCCTCGAAGGGGACAGCTACCGGATGCGCCGGGCTACCTCGGAGTGGGCAGGGTGAAGTTGTTGATCAGCGGCTGGGCGAAGACGTGCCCGTCGACGTTGACGAGGGGCTCGCCGGCCTGCGCGATCGGCAGGGGCAGTGGCGCCGCGGAGGCCTCGGGCACGAGCACGGCGACGAGGGCGGCCGCGGTCACCACTGCAGCGGCGGTGACGGCGAGGGCACTGTGGGCGCGGGCGGGGAGCTTGGAACGCATGGGGACGTCAGGACCTTTCAGGGGGACTGTCGGGGCGGGCCGGGCCCGGGACGCAGGGACCGGCCCGATGGACGCGCGGCGCGTCAGATCTGCGGCGTCTCCAGGACCAGTCCGGCGACGTCGATGGCGATGGCAGCGGCCTGGGTGGTGAGGGCGCCGAGCATCACGGCGGTGGTGGTCAGCACGGCGGCGACACGACGGGCAGCTCGCATGGGGGGTTCCTTTCGGATGTGCTCGCCCGAGTCCCTTGTGCGGGTCGGCTCGGGCATGATCAGGACTCCCGGTGGCTGCCCGGCCCACGGCACGGCGATGCGGGACGTTCCCCAAGCTCCCTCATGGGTGGGAAGTGTCCGGCGTGGCGTGCATGAATCGCGGTGTACGCCCGAAGGGGTGAGGCCGGCTACTCGTCCGCCAGCTCCGCCACGCCCGTGATCCGGTGCAGCGGATAGGTGCGGACCTCGTCCGCGGTGTGGTCGTACGCCGTCACGAAGCCGCCCTCCACCCGCACCGGCGCGATCACCCGCTGACTGGCGGCGCCCTCGGCGTTGACGTACCCGATCCACAGGGCCTGGCCGGTCAGGACGGCGGCCTGCATGGTGGCGAGGGTCTCGGCGGAGCTGGTGCGCGGCAGGGCGCCGTCGGCGGCGGGCTCCGGGGACTTCCGTGGGGTCGTCGAGGCCAGGTCGCCCGCCCTGATCGCGCGGATCGCGGCAGCGAGCAGCGTCGGATCGGGCGCGGGCGGGCCCTCCGGCACCGGCTCGGGCGGGGTGCGCGGCGGGGTGCGGTGGGCGTGCGCGCGTGTGATCAGCACGTCGCCCTCCGCGGACTCGGCGGCGGGCGCGAAGCCCATCGCGCGCAGCCCCTCCAGCAGGGCCGCCGGGTCGGCCTGCGCGGCCAGCACGGTCGGCGCGAGGCGGCGCAGCCGCAGTCCGGCGGACCGCTTGTCGGCGAGGATCTCGTTGAGCATCGCGTCGTCGTCGCAGCGCACGTACGCGGAGGCGGCGCCCACGCGCAGATGTCCGTGTCTGCGGGCCACGTCGTCGATGAGGTAGGCCAGCGGCTGCGGCACCGGCGTACGGGAGTGCTCGGTGAGGAAGGCGTGCAGGTCGGAGGCGGCGCGGCCGGCGTCCAGGGCGCGCCGTACGGAGGCGGGTGTGAAGCGGTAGACGGTCGCGCCGCCCTTGGATTCCACGTCGGCGAGCACGTCCAGCATGTCGGCGAGGTGCCGCTGCAGCGGGCCGGGCGCCACCGCCGTCAGATCGGCCTGGAGCAGGACGTGGTCCAGCGGCTCGGGCAGCAGCGGCGCGAGCAGCCGGGCGGCTGTCGCGGAGGCGACGGACTGCTCGGCCGGGGTGAGGGGTGCGAGACGTGGGACGGGGCGGTGGTGCACGGGCAGCTTGTCACCGGGGCCCTCGGGCTCCTCGTCGGGCGCGTGCGCCGGGGCGTGGGCCCCCAGCAGCGCCCGCCCGTGCGCCGACAGCGCCCCTCGTCCGGTCACGCCGAGCAACTCGGCCTCGGAGAGCGCCCACCGGGCGAGCCGTACCCGCAGATCGGCGTCAGGGCCGGTGTCCCGCTGCGAATCCCGCTGTGGGTCCCGCCGCAGCGGCCGCTCCCACCGCAGCCGCGCCAGCACCGACTCGCGCGCCGGGGCCGCGCCCTCCGGCAGCTCCGCCAGCAGACCCAGCACCCGGTGCCGTACGTCCGGGGCGGCCGACCGGTCGAGGCCCGGGCCCAAAGCGGCCAGCGCACGGTCCTTGGCGTCCCGGCCGCCCACGAGCCCGGCCGTCCGGGTCCCCGTCAGCCAGGTCTGCGCCAGCCGTGTCCAGCGCTCGGCGGCGGGCTGCTCCAGCCACTCGTCGTAGGCAGGGGTCGCGGCGTACCGCTCGTCGGCCTCGCCGTCGGAGGCGATCAGGCCAGCCGCGTAGGCCAGCTCGACCCAGAACGCCGCGACCGGTTCGGACACGTCGAGCGCGACGGCGGTCCGCTTCAGGTCACGGACGCTGAGCCCGCCCGCCCGGAGCACCGCCGGGCCGCCCTCGTCCCAGTCCTTCAGCAGGTCCTCGACGGTCGCCAGGGTGGTGTACGCCTGCCCGGCCGCCGTGGCGTCCACAACCTGTGGACGGTGCGTGGCCGCCGTCTCCACGGGCGGCGCCACCGGCTCCGGCGCGCGGTGCGCCCGGCCGGCCCGCAGATGCAGGGCGACCTCACGGGGGAGCACGACCGTGCCGGGCGCCGTCGGCAGCAGCAGCCCGCGGTCCAGCAGCCAGCGCAGCCGGGGCGCCGGGTCGGCCGTGACCTGGCCGTACGGCGGGCCCCACACGAGCCGCTCCAGCACTTCCACCGAGGCGGCCGGGGCCTCGTCGAGCAGCGCGGACATGCGGGTGCGGTCGGTGAACAGACCGGTGAGCGCGGCCGTAGCGGAGACGGAGTCGTGCGTGGAGGGCAGCCCGGCGGCCGTGACGAGATCCTGGATCCGGCCCGGCGACATCCCGGACGTCGCCTCCTGGACGGTCGGGCCCAGCCCGGTCGGGGACGGATGCTGCGGCGTCGGGGCGAGCAGCTCACGTGCCGTGCGCACCAGGCGCAGCCGGTCGTCGGGACCCCACACCAGGGCCAGCTCGCGCAGGGTGCCGAGGCCGCGCGGCAGGGCGGCGGTCACGAGCGGGTCGCCGTCGTCGCCGGCCATGAGCCCGAGCAGTTCCGCGTAGGTCGCCGGGTCGGCCGCCACGGCCAGGGCCTCGGCCGTCTGGAGGGCGAAGCGGTCCAGCCGCTCCAGGGCGCGGACCACCGAGGCGCGGGTGCCGGCGCGGGTGGCGAGCTGGGTGAGGTCGGTGGGGACGGGCGTGATGAGATCGGGCCGGCCGCGCAGGAGCGCGGACAGCGAGTCGTCGTCCCGCGCGCGAAGCGCCTCCGCGAGGGAACGCGGGGCCGCCGGCTTCTCCTCGGTGCTCATCCGGTCCACGGTAGCGGGTCGGCGGTCAGCCGGGGCCGACCGCCGGTGCCCCGGCCGGTGCGGCCACCATGCCGTTCGCCGGTACGGCCGTGGCGCCCGGGGCACGAACCCGCGCGCGGGCGGGCCGCTCTGACGTGGCGTCGGGTGTGCCGCCCTGCGCTAACGTCGTGCGCGCGGAAACCGGCACACCCGCCCCGGAGGGGACAGCGTGGGGATCGAGAGCGACAAGGTCGTCTACGAGTACCTGAGCCGCGTCGGTGACGTGGCTCAGCAACGGCAGCTGCCCTCCGCCACCCGGATGCGCCTGGTCTCCGAGCTGCGCGACGAGATCGGCCGGCGCCGCGCCAGGTCCGTCGTCGACAGCCCCGCCGCCGTCCGCCGCATCCTGTCCCGTATGGGCAGCCCGGACGAGGTGGTCGACGCCGCCGGGAAGGGCGGGAGCGGCACGGTGGAGACGTCGGCCGCCGCCGTGCCCGAACCGCGCAAGACGCGGGAGTCACGGCAGACACGGGGCGCGCGGGAGCCACGGGAGCCACGGGAGCCACGGGAGAAGGACCCGCAGCCGAAGGTCAGGGGGCTGCGCAGGGTCGTGCCGCGGCCCCGGCCCGCCGAACGGGAGGCCCCGCCCCCGCCCGCCGGCGCCCCCGCCCCACCGCACCGCGCGGGCGAGGACGAACTCGGGGACAGCGCCACCCAGCCCGACTGGTGGCGGGTGGACAGCAGCCCCTTCGGCGTCGGCGACAGCGTGCCCGGGTTCGTCGGGGGCGTGGAGATCCCGGAACTGCTCAGGCCGCCGGAGGAGAAGGACTCCGAGCCGGAGCCGGTGGTCGACAAGGCCCCGGAGGCCGAGGTGGAGCCGGCCCCTGGCCGGGGCGCCGCGCGGCGCCGGCTCCTGCCGTCGCCCGGGAGGTGGAACAACCCCCTCCTGCTGCTCGCCGCCGCTCTCCTCGTCGCCGGTGCTGTGCTCGGCAACCTGCTCCCGCTCGCCCTCGGCTGGCTCATCGCGTACGCCTCCCGCCGGCTGACCAGGTGGGAGATGAAGTGGGCGGTGATGGTACTGCCGGGCGCCGCGGTCGTCGCCGGATTCGGCTGGCTGTGGGGCAGGCTCGACGGCCGCTGGGGCGCCCCGGTCGCCGACGGTCACATGAACGAGGCCCTGTCCGATACCTGGCCCTGGGTGCTGCGGGGCGCGGCCGTGGCGTCGGCGCTGTTCCTGGTGTGGCGGTCGCAGCGCAAGGGATGAACCGGGGGCGGTCGTCGGTTCGGTGCGGCGCCGTCGTGACCGGTCGCGCGGTTCCCCGGGCCTGGCCTTGGGACGCTCCGTCGTACCCCGTTCACCTGCCCGTGGGGTGACTGGGCACAATGGCCGGCATGACCTCGCGCCCGCTCACCGTCGGCTTCGACCTCGACATGACGCTCATCGACTCCCGCCCCGGCATCCACGCCTGCTACACGGCGCTGGCCGAGCGGACGGGGACGTACATCGACGCCGATCTCGCGATCACCCGGCTGGGGCCGCCGCTGGAGCAGGAGCTGCGGCACTGGTTCCCGGCGGACCAGGTCGCCGCGATCGCCGATGTCTACCGGGCGATGTACCCGGACATCGCCATCGCCGCGACCCCCGCCATGCCCGGCGCGCACGAGGCGATGGCGGCGGTACGGGCGGCCGGTGGGCGCACGGTCGTGGTCACCGCCAAGTACGAGCCCAACGCCAAGCTGCACCTCGCCCACCTCGGCATCGAGCCCGACGCGGTGGTCGGCGACATGTGGGCGGAGGCGAAGGCGGCGGCGCTGCGCGAGCACGGCGCGGGTGTGTACGTCGGCGACCACACCGGCGACGTACGCGGCGCCCGCGCCGCCGGCGCGCTGTCGGTGACGGTGGCGACCGGCCCGTGCGACGCCGAGGAACTGCGGCTGGCGGGCGCCGACGCCGTACTCACCGGCCTCGGCGAGTTCCCGGAATGGCTTTCGGCCTATCTCGACGCGCCGCGCGCCTGACGCCGCCCCGCCGCGATCGCCCGGAGCATCCCCGCTCCGGCGATGAGGAAGCCGGCGCCCATGAGCATGCTCAATCCGAACATGTACGTGGGAAAAGGCGTCGTACCGAGGAACAGCGGAGCCACTGTGACCAGAGTGGCCACGGCTCCGACGATGAAGACGACGGCACCGGCACGGATCAGTCGGTCACCGGGCCCGGCGGAATTCGGTTGGGTTTTGTCACGCACCGGACCAGGGTAGTTCCCAGCGCGAAGGAACAACCGGGCGACGTCTTGTCACCGGCCTGAAGACCATTAGCCTTGGTACCGGCGGGTCACGGACGACCCGCCCAAGTGCTATCAAGAGCCGTTTCAGAAGCAGTTTTCCGACGAGTACGAGGACGAGGACAGACGTGCCTACCGGCAAGGTCAAGTGGTTCAACAGCGAGAAGGGCTTCGGCTTTCTCTCCCGTGACGACGGCGGTGACGTCTTCGTCCATTCCTCGGTTCTCCCCGCCGGAGTCGAGACGCTCAAGCCGGGTCAGCGCGTGGAGTTCGGGGTCGTCGCCGGGCAGCGCGGCGACCAGGCCCTGTCGGTCACCATCCTGGACCCCACCCCGTCGGTCGCGGCCGCCCAGCGCAAGAAGCCGGACGAACTCGCGTCCATCGTCCAGGATCTGACCACGCTCCTGGAGAACATCACGCCGATGCTCGAAAAGGGCCGTTACCCCGACAAAACCTCCGGCAAGCAGATCGCCGGTCTCCTCCGCGCGGTCGCCGACCAGCTCGACGTATAAACCCTTCTAGGGGAAATCCAGCGCATCCGGGCCGAGGGGCGGAACCAGTCCCTCGGCCGCCGCACGTGTGAGCAGACCGCGTACGGCCGCATAGCCGTCCTCACCGAGACCCGCGGTGAATTCGTTGACGTACAGCCCGATGTGCTGGTCGGCGACGACCGGGTCCATCTCCTGGGCGTGCGCCATGACGTACGGGCGGGACACCGCGGGGTTCTCCCAGGCCAGCTGCACGGACGTGCGTACGGCGTCGGCGAGCCGCGTCAGTTTCTCCGCCCCCAGCGACCGCCTGGCGATGATCGCGCCCAGTGGGATCGGCAGCCCGGTGGTGTCCTCCCAGTGCTCGCCCATGTCGGCGAGCTTGTGCAGGCCGTAGTTCTGGTAGGTGAAGCGCGCCTCGTGGATGACCAGGCCCGCGTCGACCTTCCCGTCCCGCACCGCGGGCATGATCTCGTGGAACGGCATGACCACGATCTCGCCCACCCCGCCGGGCAGCGTGTCGGCGGCCCACAGCCGGAACAGCAGGTACGCCGTCGACTTCTCGCTCGGCACCGCGACCGTACGGCCGGTCAGGTCGGTGCCCGGCTCCCGGGTCAGCACCAGCGGGCCGCAGCCCCGGCCCAGCGCGCCGCCGCACGGCAGCAGGGTGTAGGTGCCGAGGACGTACGGCAGTACGGCGTACGACACCTTCAGCACGTCCAACTCGCCGCGCTCGGCCATGCCGTTGGTGATGTCGATGTCCGCGAAGGTCACGTCGAGCCCGGGCGCGCCGGGGACCCGGCCGTGGGCGAGGGCGTCGAAGACGAAGGTGTCGTTGGGGCAGGGCGAGTACGCGATGTGCAGTCGGCTCATGCCGGTTTCCAACTCTCCAGTACGGGGGCGAGCTTCCCGAAGCCGTCCGTGAGCGCGGTGAGCGCCTCGCCGATCCGCCAGGCGGCGCGGTCGCGTGGGCCGACGGGGTTGGAGATCGCCCGCAGCTCCAGAACGGGCGTGCCGTGCGCGGCGGCGGCCTCGGCGACCCCGAAGCCCTCCATGGCCTCGGCGAGGGCACGGGGGTGGCGCTCGCCCAGGGTGGCGGCGCGGGCGGCGGTGCCGGTCACCGTGGAGACGGTGAGGATCGTGCCGGGGCGGGCTCCGGTGGCGGTCGCCGTGTCCCGTACGAGTGCTTCCGGTGGACGGTGGGTGACGGTGCCGAAGCCCAGGTCGGTGACGGGGAGAAAGCCCTCCGCGGTCTCGGCCCCCAGGTCGGCGGCGGTGATCTCGTCGGCGACGACCAGCGAGCCGACGGGCGCCCGCGGGACGAAGCCGCCCGCGATGCCGGCCGAGACGACCAGGGCGTAGGGGCTGCCGCGCAGGGCGGCGGTGGTGAGGGCGGTCGCCGTGCGGGCGGCTGCCAGCGCGGGACCCACACCGGCGGCGAGCAGGTCGGGGCCGGCCGGGAGACGGCGCAGGCCGGCCGGGGTGACTCCGGCGCCGGGCAGCGGTACCTCGGCGGCGGAGCCGGGGAACGCCCGTGCCACCGCGTCCCGTTCGGCGGGGACCGCGGTGGCCACGAGGATCCGGACGCCCGACGTGGTCAGGCGTCCTTCTTCAGCTTGAAGGACCACAGGCCGGTGACGTCCTGCTCGCCCTCCTTGATGGAGACCAGCGTGGAGTTGCCCTGGGCGCCGTACTGCGCGTTGAAGAACACGCTGCCGGGGATGGTCCGGTAGGTCTTGGTGCTGGCGTCGGTGAGCGGCTGGCCGTTCATCAGGATCGTCCAGCCCTGGTCCGCGATCTTGGGGTCCACACCGAAGCGGACGGTTTCGTCGGGGTCGACCGAGATGGTCTTGATGCCGGTGTCCTTCAGGCACCCGGACAGCTCCGTGGTCTTCAGGACGGCACCGTCGTCGTAGCAGGTCGCCTCGGAGCTGACCGAGCTGGAACCGACGGTGATCGTCGACATGGGCGACGGCTTGTCGCATGCCGACAGGACGAGCAGTCCGGCGGAAACGGCGCCGGCGGCGGCGACGGCGCGGCGGCGTCGCACAGCGGATTGCATGGTCATGGGCGAAGGCTATCGGGCACGCCCGGCCGCCTCCCCATGCGGGGGTACGGGGCGTGCCGTGGGTTAGGCCACTCGCGGGCGGCCACGTCCGCCGTGGCGCGCGGAGCTGAGCAGGCCGCGGACGGTGGTCAGCCAGCCGGCGGCCAGCACGACGGCGGCCACCGACATGCCCAGGGTGCCGTTCAGCGGCAGGGCGATGCCGATCGCGCCGCCCAGCACCCAGGACATCTGGAGCAGCGTCTCCGAGCGGGCGAACGCCGAGGTGCGCACCAGTTCCGGTACGTCCCGCTGGATCAGCGCGTCCAGCGACAGCTTGGCCAGCGCCTGCGCGAACCCGGCCACCGCCGCCAGGCACGCCACGAGGAACGCGCTGAAGAACAGCGCCGCCGTGACCGCGACCGCCAGCTCGACCGCGACGACGGTCACGATGATCAGCTCCGGCGCCCGCGCCTTCAGCCACGCCCCGACCGCCGTGCCCAGCGCGTTGCCCACCCCGGCGGCGACCGCCACCATGCCCAGCGACACCGCCGCGCTCTGCCCGGCCAGCGGATGCTCCCGGAGCAGGAACGCCAGGAAGAAGATCAGGAACCCGGCCAGGCAGCGGATCGCCGCGTTGACGCCCAGGGCGTGCGTGACCGCGATGCCGACCGTGCGCAGACCCGGTCGCTTGACCGGCTTGCGGTGCGGGCCGTGCAGATGGGCCTCGTCCGCCGCGAGCAGCGCCGTGTCCTCGCCCTTCGCCGAGTCGACCGTGTGCGGCAGGGTGAAGGAGAGAACCGTTCCGGCAACGAAGATGACGAAGGCGCCGTAGAGCGGCCAGCGCGGGCCGAGCGCCTGGAGCCCCGCCCCGATCGGCGCGGCCACGCCGGTGGCGAGCAGGCCGCCGAGCGTGACCCGGGAGTTGGCTTTCACCAGGGAGAACCGGGGCGGCAGGAGCCGGGGCACGACCGCGCTTCTGACCACGCCGTACGCCTTCGACGCGACCAGCACGCCGAGCGCCGCCGGGTAGAGCTCGATGCCGCCGGTGATCACCGCGCCGGACAGCACCAGCGCGAGCAGCGCCCGCGCCAGCATCGCGCCCGCCATCGCCGCGCGCCGGCCGTGCGGGACGCGGTCGAGCAGGGGGCCGATCACGGGGGCGAGGAGGGTGAAGGGCGCCATCGTGATCGCGAGGTAGAGCGCGACCCGGCCGCGCGCCTCGTCGGTCGGGACCGAGAAGAAGACGGTGGAGGCGAGGGCGATGGTGATCATGACGTCGCCCGCGCCGTTCACGGCGTGCAGCTCGATCAGCTTGCCGAGGCCGGACTCGCCGGCGCCGTGCGCGTGCGTGGCCTTGCGGATACCGCGGGCGGTGCCGGTCACCGGGAAGTGCAGAGCACGGGTGAACGAGCGGAGCCGGCCGCCCCTACGGTCCGCTCCGCCGCTTCGGTTGTGCCCCTCGACTCCGCCGGTCCCGGAGGTGCCTTGGGGCGACCTTGCGGTTGCCACGACGTTCATAGTGCCCTGAGATGGGGGTCAGTAGTGCGGTTCCGGCGCGTATGGACGCGCTCTTAGTGGCGATCATGTCCCGTCGGTGTAGGCCCAGCGGCGGTGAAGGGGTAGCGTGCGTAGCGCGCCGTGGCGAACGTTCTCGGCCGCGCGCCTCTCGGCCATCCCGCAGAATGGATGACACAGGTGCGCCCGAGCGCGACAGGGCGCGGACGTCGACGCGGTCCCCAGGTCCGCTCCGTCCGGCCCGTCGCCTTCAGGCAGGCGCACCGAGCGACGGCGTAGGAGAGAAGCGATACCTGTGAGCGCAGCGACAACGCGAAGCCGCACCCCCGACCGCCTGTGCGCCGAGGCCGTGGACCTAGCCCGCGCCGCGGCCGAGGAGGCCGCCGCGCCCGGAGTGGTCGGGGAACACTCGGGTCTGGCCTCCGAGGGCGACCGCGTTGTCACGCACTTCTTCGAGTGCAAGGAATTCGGGTACCGCGGCTGGCGCTGGGCGGTGACCGTGGCGCGGGCGTCGCGCGCGAAGGTCGTGACGCTGGACGAGGTCGTGCTGCTGCCCGGCCCGGACGCGCTGCTGGCACCCGAGTGGGTGCCGTGGAGCGAGCGGCTGCGGCCCGGTGACATGGGGCCGGGCGACCTGCTGCCCACGGACGCCGAGGACCTGCGGCTGGAGCCGGGCTGGACCGGCGAGGAGGTGCCGCTGCCGAGTTCCGCGGTCTCCGAGGACATGGCGGAGCTGGTCGAGGCCGAGGACGCGGAGGTCACCGCCGGACCGCCGGCCACCCTGCCGGCCGTGCCGACCCGGGGCTCCATCGCGGCGGTCGCCGAGGAACTGGGCATGCGGCGCGCCCGGGTGCTGTCGCGGTACGGCCTGCATGTGGCGGCCGATCGCTGGGAGGAGTCGTTCGGGCCGAAGACCCCGATGGCGCAGGCGGCTCCCGCGGCGTGCGTGACGTGTGGCTTCCTCGCGCCGATCGGGGGATCGCTGGGGCAGGCCTTCGGGGTCTGCGCGAACGAGTTCTCACCGGCCGACGGCCGGGTGGTGTCGCTGGCGTACGGGTGCGGTGGGCACTCCGAGGCCGCGGTGATGCCGAAGCCGCCGCAGCCGGCCGCGCCGGTGATCGACGAGACGCGGGTGGATCCGTTCCCGTTGCGGCCGGCGCGGGATTCCGGGTCCGTGCCGGATGTCACCGACGAGGTGGCGGCCGAGTTCGGGCATTCGTAAGGGCTGGTCTGTGCCGCCGAGGCGGTGAAGTCCTCGGTGTCCGTCGGGCGCGATACCTTCTCCTCACGGCGATGAGGAGAGTCAACGTGAGCAAGTTCGTGCGGCCGGCGGCCGAGGGCGCCGACCCGTTCGGGACCGCCCGGCTGCGGCGCGGGGTGCTGGACGCGTGGGCCACCAGCCCGGCCCGTTTCCGGGAGGACGCCAACGCCGAGGAGGACCTCGTCCTCGGCGGCTACCGGGACCGGCTCGTCGTGGAGCTGGCGCAGAACGCCGCCGACGCGGCCGCCCGCGCCGGAGTGCCGGGCCGGCTGCGTCTCACGCTGCGCGACGGCGTCCTCGTCGCCGCCAACACCGGCGCCCCGCTGGACGCGGCAGGCGTCGAGTCGCTGGCCACCCTGCGGGCGTCCGCCAAGCGGGACACCCCCTCGACCGGCCGGTTCGGCGTCGGCTTCGCGGCCGTCCTCGCCGTCACCGACGAGCCCGCCGTCGTCGGCCGGCACGGCGGTGTCCGCTGGTCCCTCGCCGAGGCCCGCGACCTCGCCGCCGAGACGGCCCGGCACAGCCCCGGCCTGGGCGACGAGATCCGCCGCCGGGACGGTCACGTACCCCTGCTGCGGCTGCCGTTCGCCGCCGAGGGCACCGCCCCCGACCCCTACGACACGGTCGTCATCCTCCCCCTGCGCGACACGGCGGCCGCCGGTCTCGCCGAGCGCCTCCTGCACGCCGTCGACGATTCCCTGCTGCTCTCCCTGCCGGGGCTCGAGGAGGTCGTCGTCGAGATCGGCGCCGACGCGCCCCGCACCCTGCGCCGCCGGTCCGAGGGTGCCCTGACCGTCGTCGAGGACTCGCGGGACGGCGCCCGCCGGTGGCGTACGGCCGCCGCCCACGGCCCGCTCACGCCCGAACTGCTCGCCGACCGGCCGGTCGAGGAGCGGCTGCGCCCGCACTGGTCGGTCACCTGGGCCGTTCCCGTGGACGACGACGGCACCCCCGCACGCCCGCGCACCAGCCCCGTCGTGCACGCCCCCACCCCCAGCGACGAGCCCCTCGGTGTGCCCGCGCTGCTCATCGCGTCGTTCCCCCTGGACACCACCCGGCGGCACGCCGCCCCCGGGCCGCTGACCGCCTTCCTGGTCGAGAAGGCCGCCGACGTGTACGCCGAACTGCTCGCCGACTGGCGGCCGGTGACCGAGGGGATCATCGACCTCGTGCCCGGACCGCTGGGCAAGGGTGAGCTGGACGGGGCGCTGCGGCAGGCCATCCTGGAGCGGCTGCCGCGCACGTCGTTCCTGCCCCCGGCGCTGTCCCCGGCCCCTGAGGAGCCCGACGAGGACCTGCCCGAGTCGCTCCGGCCGCGCGACGCCGAGGTCGTCGAGGGCGCCGGCGCCGACACCGTGCGCGTGCTCGCCGAGGTACTGCCCACCCTGCTGCCCGCCGGTCTGGAACGCCGGGTGGAGCTGCGGACGCTGGGCGTCGCCCGGGTCCGGCTGACCGACGCCGTCGACCGGCTGGCCGGGCTGGAGAAGGAGCCCGGCTGGTGGCGGCGGCTGTACGACAGCCTCGCGGGCGTCGACCCCGACCGGCTCACCGGCCTGCCCGTGCCGCTCGCCGACGGCCGGACCACCATCGGGCCCCGGCAGGTGCTGCTGCCCTCCCCGGACGCCGTGAGCGTCGAACCCGAGACCCTCACCCGGCTCGGCCTCAAGGTCGCCCACCCGGACGCCGCGCATCCGCTCCTGGAGAAGCTCGGCGCGCTGCCCGCGACGCCTCGCGCCGTCCTCACCACCCCGCAGGTGCGCGCCGCCGTCGCGGCCTCCCTGGACGACGAGGGTGCGCTGTCCTGGGAGGAGGACGCGCCGGACGCCGAGGAACTGGCGGAGACCGTCCTCTCGCTGGTCCGCGACGCCGGTCTCGAACCGGGGGACGAGCCGTGGCTCGGCGCCCTCGCCCTCCCCGACGAGGAGGGGGAGCCCGCGCCGGCCGGTGAGCTGGTCTTCCCCGGCAGCCCTTTCGCGCAGGTCATGCGCGAGGGTGAACTCGCCTTCGTGGAGGCGGACTTCGCCGAGCGCTTCGGTGAGCAGCCGCTGGCCGCGTGCGGGGTGCTGGTCAACTTCACCCTGGTACGGAGCACGGACGTCGTCCTCGACCCGGACGAACTGGAGCCGCGCGAAGGGGAGTACGCCGAGCCGGACGACCCCGGGCTGCTGGACGCGGTGGACGTCTGGTGCGAGGACATCCTCGACCGCTTCCCCGACTCCCCGGTGCCGCCGGTCGCCACCGAGCTGGTCGCGGTGCGGGACCTGGACCTCGTGGACGACGACAAGTGGCCGCAGGCCCTGGCGCTGCTCGCGCAGCCGCCGCTGCGGGACGCGCTGACCCAGCCGGTGCGGATCCTGCTGCCCGACGGCACCCATGAAGTCGTACGGCCGTACACGGCCTGGTGGCTGCGGGGGCACCCGGTGCTCGACGGGCGCCGTCCGGCGGGTCTCCTCGCCTCCGGCGGCGACCCGCTGCTGCGGGGTCTGTACGACGAGGCCGACGCGACCGGCTTCGACGACGAGCAGGTGCTCCGGGCGCTGGGCGTGCGCACCTCGGTGGCGGCGCTCCTGGACGAACCGGGCGGCGGTGCCGAGCTGCTGGACCGGCTCGCCGACCCCGAGCGTCCGGTCACCGGGGCCCAACTGCACGCCCTCTACGGGGCGCTGGCCGAGCTGGACCCCGAGCAGGTGACCCTGCCCGACGACCTGCGCGCCGTCGTCGACGGGCGGGTCGAGGTCGTGGACGCGACCGGCGCGGTGGTCGTCGACTCGCCCGATCTGCTGCCCTTCACCGAGGGCGTGCCCCTGCTGCCGGTACCGCCGGCGCGGGCGGCCGAGCTGGCGGAGCTGTTCCAGGTGCGGCGGCTGAGCGAGTCCGTCACCGGCGAGGTCGACTCGCTGGGCACGGAGCACGCCGTACCCGACCCGGTCCGGGTCCTCCTGGGCCCGCGGACCCCGTCCTCCTACGTCGAGCACGAGGAACTCGTCGTCGACGGCGTGGAGATCGACTGGCGCGTCACCACCGACGGCGTCCTGCACGCGGCGACTTTGGAGGGCGTCGCGGCGGGCCTCGCCTGGGCGGCGGGTCAGTGGCCCCGCCGCTTCGAGGTGGCGGCCCTCCTGGAGGACCCGTCCCGCACGGAGGAACTGGCACGGGACCGCTGGTTCGACTGAGGGACGCCGACCTGTGAAGATCGACGCGCATTTCCCTCACGGGTCGTACAACCATTCGCCCCCATGGCGGGTCTGATCGCGTGAGTCAACTGACTCCACCATCACTTTGGCCTCGCCGCGCTCACGGGCCGCCTGGAACGAAGGGCAGCGAGGCCCCTCTCCTCCATGGGGAACACATGCGCATACGAGCCACTGTGGCCGCCGTCACCGGCGCCCTGGCCCTGTCCGCCCTGGCCGCGCCGCTCGCGCAGGCCGATTCGCACCGCGCCGAGCTGGACCGGCCGAGCGTCGCCGAGCGCTTCGGCGCGCCCTCCGCCAAGTCGACGTCCCGCACCGGCGTGCAGGCGGTGCCGACCGTCACCGCGGTCACGGTGAACTCCGCCGCCAACGTGGTCGTCGGCACCGGCGCCAAGACGATCAAGGTGTACGTGAAGGCCAGCCACCCGAGCGGCATCGCGGACGCCTACCTGGACCTGTGGCACGGCTCCGACCCCGAGTACGACATCGACGGCTGGCTCCCGCCGAACGAGACTGCCGCCTCCTGCACGGCCAGCAGCGCCACGACGTCGACCTGCATGCTCACCATCACCGCCACGCCCGGCGCGAGCGGCGACGGCGTCGGGGACCTGTACGCCAACATCCTCGCCGGCACCTGGAACGTCGCCGTCGGTGTCCTCGCCAACGACGATGAGGTTTTCTACACCGACTTCTACAAGACCCACAAGGTCCAGCGCGCCTCCGTGCTCACGGTCAACGCCGGGCCGGAGCCCGTGAAGAAGGGCGCCACCCTCACCGTCACCGGCAAGCTGACCCGTGCCGACTGGGCGACCCGTAAGTACGTCGGCTTCAGCGGCCAGAAGGTGGCGCTCCAGTTCCGCAAGTCCGGCCCCACGTCGTACGCGAACGTGAAGGGCATCACGGCCGCCACCGGCGGCGCGCTGAAGACCACCTACAAGGCGTCCTACGACGGCTACTGGCGCTTCAACTACTCGGGCATCGCGAGCACCTCGGCGGTCAGCGTCGCGGGTGACTACGTCGACGTGAAGTAGCCGACGTTCCATGCCCGGCCCCGGAAGCCATCCGGGGCCGGGCTCTCGTTCGTGTGAACCGGTGGTCCACGGAATCTCCCAACTTCCCCCACGGGAGCAACCGTTCCCCTCACTCGCCTATCTGATCAATGGAGCCGACAGGCTCCGAGATCACTCGCGACCAACTGGGGAACGCATGCGCACACGTGCCACTGTCGCCACCGTCACCGTCACCGTCACCGGCGCCCTGGCCCTCTCCGCCCTCGCCGTACCGGCCGTGCACGCCGCCGGGAGCGACGCCGCCGACCACCGCGGGGCGTTCGCGAAGATCAGCCAGGCCGCGCACAAGGGTGAACGGGCACCCGGTCAGCCGTACGACATGGACGTCACCTTCTCGGACTTCAAGATCGCCAAGGCGGTCAAGCTGGGCTCGGGGACGCACTACTCCACCACGGTCACCTACAAGCTGACCCACGCGGCGGGCATCAACGTCGAGGCCGCCGACTTCGTCACCGGCCCGCTCCTCCACCGCGGCTCGCTCACCGCCCCGAGCAGCGCCGTCCTCGCCGGCGTCAAGCCCGCCACCTGCGCGGTCGACACCGCGACGACCGCCACCTGCACCGGCAAGATCGACTTCTACCCGCGCGAGGACCTGCTCAACTCGGACGCGGGCACCTGGAAGGGCGCGGCCGCCGCGATCGCGTACAACGGCCAGGACCCGGAGGGCGAGGAGTTCGACATCACCAAGGTCGGCTACGCCGACCAGGAGGGCCTCGGAACCACGCTCGTGCAGCGTGCCTCCACCCTCACGGTCAACGCCACCCCCGAGCCGGTGAAGAAGGGCAAGCCCCTCACCATCACGGGCAAGCTCAGCATCGCCAACTGGGAGACCGGCACGTACGTCGGCTACGTGAACCAGTCGGTGGCCCTGCAGTACCGCAAGAAGGACGTCATGACGTACTCCGACGTCAAGGGCGTCAAGACCAACGGCAAGGGCGAGCTGAGGACGACGGTCACGGCATCGGCGGACGGCTACCACCGCTTCACGTTCAAGGGCAAGACGCCGGTCCCGGCGGTCAACGCGACCGGCGACTACGTCGACGTCCAGTAGCGCTGAGCGGGGAAGCGGCGGTCGACCCACCTCCACAGAACCTCCAGGGCGACCGCCGCACCCGCGGCCATCCCCACCGCTATCCACGGCACGGTCATCCCCACCAGCTTCAGCGCGAAGAAGTCCTGCAACCAGGGCACCACCAGCACCACCACGAACAGAGCGCCCATCGTCGCCACCAGCGCGACGCGCCACCACGTGTACGGCCGGGCGATGATAGCGAGGACCCACATGGCGATCAGGAACAGCGTCAGTGTCGCCGCACTCGTCTCCGCGGCCAGCGCCCCCGGCCCCGTGTAGTACCGCTGGGCGATCAGATACGTCGCGAACGTCGCCACCGCGGCCAGCACCCCGCCCGGGATCGCGTAACGCATCACCCGCCGCACGAAGTTCGGCTTCGCCCGTTCCTTGTTGGGCGCCAGGGCGAGGAAGAAGGCCGGGACGCCGATCGTCAGCGTGGAGAGCAGCGTGAGATGGCGCGGCAGGAACGGATACTCGACCTGCCAGCACACCACCAGGATGGCCAGCAGCACCGAGTACACCGTCTTGACCAGGAACAGGGTCGCCACACGGGTGATGTTGCCGATGACGCGGCGGCCCTCCGCCACCACCGACGGCAACGTGGCGAAGCTGTTGTTCAGCAGCACGATCTGCGCCACCGCCCGCGTCGCCTCCGAGCCCGAGCCCATCGCGACCCCGATGTCGGCGTCCTTCAGGGCGAGCACGTCGTTCACGCCGTCGCCGGTCATCGCGACCGTGTGCCCGCGGGACTGGAGCGCCCCGACCATGTCCCGCTTCTGCTGCGGGGTGACCCGCCCGAACACCGTGCCCTCGTCCAGGGTCCGGGCCATTTTGTCCCGGTCGGCGGGCAGCCGGCGCGCGTCCACCGTCGCACCGGTCAGCCCCAGCTTGCCGGCGACCGCCCCGACCGACACCGCGTTGTCGCCGGAGATGACCTTGGCGGCGACGTCCTGGTCGGCGAAGTACCGCAGGGTGTCGGCGGCGTCGGGGCGCAGCCGCTGTTCGAGGACGACGAGGGCGGCGGGCTTCGTGGCCCGGGTGATCTCGGGGGAGTCCAGCTCGCCCGAGACGCGGGCCAGCAGCAGCACCCGCAGGCCCTGCTCGTTCAGCCGGTCGGTCTCGGCGAGGACGGCGTCGCCCTCGCCGAGCAGGACGTCGGGGGCGCCGAGGAGCCACGTACTGGACTCGCCGTTGCCCTCGCTGAAGGCGGCGCCGCTGTACTTGCGGGCGGAGGAGAAGGGCAGCGCCTCGACGCAGCGCCAGTCCACGCTGTCGGGGTAGGCGTCGATGATCGCCCGGAGGGAGGAGTTGGGGCGCGGGTCGGACTCGCCGAGGGCGCCGAGCACCTGCCGTACGTACGCCTCGTCGTTGCCGTCCAGGGTGCGCAGTTCGGTGACGTCCATGCCGCCCTCGGTGAGGGTGCCGGTCTTGTCGAGGCAGACGGTGTCGACGCGGGCGAGACCCTCGATCGCGGGCAGCTCCTGGACCAGGCATTGCTTGCGGCCTAGCCGGATCACGCCGATCGCGAAGGCGACGGAGGTGAGCAGCACCAGGCCCTCGGGGACCATGGGGACGATGCCGCCGACGGTGCGGGCGACGGAGTCCTTGAAGTCGGTCTCCTTCACCACCAGCTGGCTGATGATCAGGCCGATGGCGGTCGGCACCATCATCCACGTCACGTACTTGAGGATCGTGGAGATGCCCGAACGCAGCTCGGACTGGACGAGGGTGAACCGGGACGCCTCCTCGGCGAGCTGGGCGGCGTACGCCTCCCGCCCCACCTTGGTCGCCTGGAACGCCCCGACCCCGGCGACCACGAAGCTGCCGGACATGACCTCGTCCCCCGGCTGCTTGACGACGGGGTCGGCCTCGCCGGTGAGCAGCGACTCGTCGATCTCCAGCCCGTCGGCCTCGACGCACGCCCCGTCGACCACGACCTTGTCGCCCGGCCCGATCTCGATCAGGTCGTCCAGCACGATCTCCGCCGTGCCGAGCTCGGCGGCGACCCCGTCCCGCCGTACGGTCGGCCGCACCTCGCCGATCAGGGCCAGGGAGTCCAGGGTCTTCTTCGCGCGCCACTCCTGGAGGATGCCGATGCCGGTGTTGGCGAGGATGACGAAGCCGAACAGGCTGTCCTGGATCGGCGCGACGACCAGCATGATCGCCCAGAGCACGCCGATGATGGCGTTGAACCGGGTGAAGACGTTGGCGCGGACGATGTCGGCCATCGAACGGCTGCTGCGCACCGGCACGTCGTTGACCTGTCCCCGCGCGACCCGCTCGGCGACCTCGGCGGCGGTCAGCCCGGTCGTGCGGGCGGGCACGCGCAAGGGGTGCACGGGGTCGAGACCGGCGCCCGCGTCGATGTGCGTCATGCATTCGACGGTACGTGCGGAACTACGGCTTCACCTGCTGAGTGCGCGGAAGTTCCGACCTGGGGAGGACCGTGATGGTGCCGTGGTCGTACGGCGGTTGTACGGCGCGGCGGCCGGTCCGTGGGCGGTGCTCTAGGTGGCCGGGTCCGCCCGGCGCGCGGTGAACAGCAGGTACTCCCACTCCATGACGGTGGGTCCGCTGCCCGCCGCCCGGTCGTGCCGCCGGGCGAGCTCCACCAGGTCGCGGTCGAGGGAGGCGACGCGTTCCGGGTCGTCGGCGTTGGCGCGGTAGACGGCGATCACGGGGCCGTAGCGCTCCTTGAAGTAGTCCCGGAAGTCCTCGGGCGTCTGGAAGCGGTCGACCACGACCGTCCGGCGGTCGGCGGTCACGTCCGTCACCCGGTCCCCGAGAAGGGCCCGCACATGATCCGGGTCTCCCCACAGTGGGGCCGGCTGCGCGCCGGGCGGAGGCGGCGGCGCGTACGGCTTCAGCGTGGTCAGCATCCGTCCCAGGAAGCCCTCGGGTGTCCAGCTCAGCAGGCCGATGGTGCCGCCCGGCCGGCAGACCCGGACCAGTTCGTCGGCGGCGGCCTGGTGGTGCGGGGCGAACATGACGCCGACGCAGGACAGCACCGTGTCGAAGTCGGCGTCCGCGAACGGAAGCGCCTCGGCGTCGGCCTCCCGCCACCGCAGGTCGACGCCGCTTTCGGCGGCCGTCCGGCGTCCGGTCTCCAGCAGCTCGGGTGTCAGATCGCCGGCCACCACGTCCGCACCGGCCAGGGCCGCCGGGATCGCGGCGTTGCCGGTGCCGGCGCCCACGTCCAGCACACGGTCCCCGGGCCCCACCCCGCACGCCTCGACGAGCAGCGCTCCCAGCTCCGGAATGAGCTCGGCGGCGACGGAGGGGTAGTCGCCCGAGGCCCAGATCGCCCGGTGCTTGGCCTTCAGAGCCCGGTCGGCCTCGGCGGTGTCGTTCTGCTGCGCCATGGCTGTGCTCCTTACCGGTTTCGGCCACGGCGGTCCGCGTCGCCGCGACGTTCGGCCATGCCATTTCAGCCTGGCACGAGGTGGCCGCCGCGACGACCGCCGGCGCCGGTGCCTCAGTCCGCCGGGGAGTGATCGGCCCCCGCCGCCTCGGGGGCCGACGCCCGCTTGATGGCCGCGTCGCGTCGGCGCACGTACCAGATGCCGATGAAGCCCAGAGCGCCGCCGGCCAGGCAGGTCCACAACCACCAGGTGTGGCCGTGCTCGTCGAACCAGCCGTAGAAGGGCAGCTGGACGAGGAAGAGGGCGAACCAGACGATCGTGCCGCCGATGATGGTGCCGACCACGGGGCCCTCCAGGGGCTCCGGCGCCTCGTGCTTGGGGGTCCACTTCGCCATGGGGACAGCTTACGAGGCCCTCGCGCGGGGCCGGGCGGCGCGGGGGCGGAGGAGCCGGCCGGCGGCGACGCACGGGTCTACGCGCGGAGATGGCCACTTCGACCCTCATATGTTCATACTGAAACCGTTTGCCTTTGACCGGTTCTGCTCGTAGGAAAGTACAGATGCCCACCTCGGCCTCCCCCAAGGCTCCCGCGCCCGAGCAGCCGGGCGGCGCGCCCGCGTACGGCGCCCTCGACCGCTACTTCAAGATCTCGGAACGCGGCAGCACGCTCTCCCGTGAGGTCCGTGGCGGTTTCGCGACCTTCTTCGCGATGGCCTACATCATCGTGCTGAACCCGATCATCCTCGGCAGCGCCAAGGACATGTACGGCAACCAGCTCGACAACGGTCAGCTGGTCACCGCCACGGCGCTCACCGCGGCGTTCACCACCCTGCTGATGGGGGTCGTCGGCAACGTGCCGATCGCGTTGGCCGCCGGCCTCGGAGTGAACTCGGTCGTCGCCCTCCAGCTCGCTCCGCGGATGTCGTGGCCGGACGCCATGGGCATGGTGGTGCTGGCCGGTTTCGTGGTGATGCTGCTGGTCGCCACCGGTCTGCGCGAGCGCGTGATGAACGCGGTGCCCTACGGCCTGCGCAAGGCCATCGCGATCGGTATCGGCCTGTTCATCATGCTGATCGGTCTCGTGGACGCCGGTTTCGTCGCCCGTATCCCGGACGCCGCCCAGACCACCGTCCCGCTCCAGCTCGGTGCCACCGGTCACCTCAACGGCTGGCCGGTGCTGGTCTTCGCGCTCGGTGTGCTGCTCACGCTGGCGCTGATCGTGCGGAAGGTGTCCGGCGCGATCCTGATCTCGATCGTGGCGATGACCGTGCTCGCCGTGATCATCAACGCGCTCGCCGATGTCCCGTCCTGGGGCCTGACCACGCCCACGTGGCCCGGCAACCCCCTTGCCACCCCCGACTTCGGCCTGCTCGGTCAGGTGAGCCTGTTCGGCGGCTTCGCCAAGGTCGGCGTGCTGACCGGCATCCTGTTCGTCTT
>NZ_JBFBJT010000065.1:0-39668 GCF_040686175.1 Streptomyces sp. NPDC086077
GCGTGCCGGGCGTGGGGCGCGGGGCAGCAGGGTGAGGCAGAGGGCCAGGTAGCTGCGGGCCAGATCCGCCCACAGGCGCCACGCGGCGGTGTCGCCGGGGCGGAAGGCCGCGGTCTTGCGTCTCTCCCAGTCGACGGCGACGCGGCGGCGGAGGTCCTGCGCGGCGCGACACAGGGACTTCGCGGGGCCTACGGGGATGCGGGCGGCGCTTGCGCCGACCGCGTGCGGCGGGGGCGCGGGCGGGGGCTGAGCCGGGGCCGTCCGGCGGCTGAGCATGCGTATACCCATGGCGGCATCTTGACGGGCGCGAGCACCGGGGGGCTTTTTCGCGGGGGCCACGCGGGTGAAGGACCCTCCGGGGATGGGGCGGGGGGCGGGGGTTCCGGGGCGGGGGGCCCGGGGCGGGGGTTCCGGGGAGGTGCGCAGAGGCGCACGGGGGGGGTGCGAGGGGTAGCTCCTGGTGCGCGCTCTCCTGGGTCACGGGGTGTTTGCCCGCAGGGGGAACGCCGGGGGCGCCTGGTTTCAAAAGGCTGCGTCGGGGGCTGGGCACCAGGGCGCTGCGCCGGGGGCGGGACGCCTGGGCGCCGAGGGCCTACACAGCCGAGGGCCTACACAGGAGGGACGCCTGGGCGTCCGGGCTCTGCGCCGGGGAGCACCTGGGCGCCAAGGGGCTGTCGCGCCCCGCCCCACATCCCCGTCCCTGTCGAACAGCCCCGTGCCCCCGTGGGACCGCCGCGAGCCCGGCTCCCGGCGGTCGTAAAGCCGCCTGCGCGAACCTCGTAGAGCCGCCTGCGCGAGCCTCGTAGAGCCGCTGCGCGAGACCCGGGCGGCAAGGCGGGGCCCCGGGGCGCGCCAGGAGCCCCCGGCGACGCTGCCGGGGGCTCCTGGGCGGGCTGGGGAGTCGGCTGGACTTCCGTCCGCCGGGGACGGCTAGTGCGCCGCCGACTCCCAGTCGGGGCCCACGCCCACCGAGACGTCCAGGGGTGCCCTGAGGTCGACCGCGGCGGCCATCTCGCGGCGGACCAGGGCCTCCGTCGCCTCGCGCTCGCCGGGGGCGATCTCCAGGACGACTTCGTCGTGCACCTGGAGGAGCAGGCGGGACTTGAGGCCCGACTCGCGCAGCGCCCCGTCCACCTTGAGCATGGCGATCTTGACGATGTCGGCCGCCGTGCCCTGGATGGGCGCGTTGAGGGCCATCCGCTCGGCCGCCTCGCGGCGCTGGCGGTTGTCGCTGTTGAGGTCGGGGAGGTAGCGCCTGCGCCCGAAGAGCGTCGCCGTATACCCCGTCGCCCGTGCCTCGTCGACGGCGCGGCGCAGATAGTCCCGCACGCCGCCGAACCGCTCGAAGTACGCGTCCATCAGGGCGCGGGCCTCCGCCGCCTCGATGTTCAGCTGCTGGGAGAGCCCGAAGGCCGACAGCCCGTACGCCAGGCCGTAGGACATCGCCTTGATCTTGCGGCGCATCTCCGCGTCCACGGCCGTGCGCTCGACCGCGAACACCTGCGAGGCCGCCGTGGTGTGCAGGTCCTCGCCGGACGTGAACGCCTCGATCAGACCGGCGTCCTCGGACAGGTGGGCCATGACGCGCAGCTCGATCTGGCTGTAGTCGGCCGTCATCAGCGACTCGTACCCCTCGCCGACGACGAAGCCGCGCCGGATGGCCCGGCCCTCGTCCGTGCGGACCGGGATGTTCTGCAGGTTGGGGTCCGTCGACGACAGGCGGCCGGTCGCGGCGACCGTCTGGTTGAACGTCGTGTGGATCCGGCCGTCCGTCGCGACGGTCTTGATCAGGCCCTCGACCGTGACCCGCAGCTTCGCCTGCTCACGGTGCCGGAGCATGATCACCGGCAGTTCGTTGTCGGTCTGGGTCGCCAGCCAGGCCAGCGCGTCGGCGTCGGTGGTGTAGCCGGTCTTGGTCTTCTTCGTCCTGGGGAGCGCCAGCTCGCCGAAGAGGACCTCCTGGAGCTGCTTGGGCGAGCCGAGGTTGAACTCGTGCCCGGCCGCCGCGTGCGCCTCCTTCACGGCCTGCTGCACCGCACCGGCGAACATCTGTTCCATGGTTTCCAGGTGGGCGCGGTCGGCCGCGATGCCGTCGCGCTCCATCCGGGCCAGCAGGGCGGACGTCGGCAGCTCCATGTCGCGCAGCAGGTCCGCCGCGCCGACCTCCTCCAGCCGGCCCTCGAAGACCTCGCCCAGGTCGAGGATGGCGCGGGCCTGGATCATCAGTGCCTCGGCCTCGGCACCGTCGTCCGCGCCGAAGGCGAGCTGCCCGTCGGCCGCGGCGGCGGGGGACAGCTCACGGTGCAGGTACTCCAGGGACAGCGCGTCCAGGTCGAAGGAGCGGCGGCCCGGCTTGACCAGGTACGCGGCGAGCGCGGTGTCCATGGCGACGCCCTCGATGGTCCAGCCGTGCTCGGCGAAGACCCGCATCGCGCCCTTGGCGTTGTGGAAGACCTTGGACCAGCCGGCGTCGGCCAGCCAGGCCGCGAAGGCCTTCTCGTCGGCCTCGTCCAGCTCGGCCGGGTCGAACCAGGCGGCCGCACCCCCGGGCGCGGCGAGCGCGACCTCGGCGACCGAGCCCGTGCCCAGGGCCCAGGTGTCGACGGTGGCGACGCCGAGCGCACCTGTGCCGTGCTCGGTGAGCCACGGCGTCAGCTCGCCCGTGCCCAGCACCGCGCCGTCCAGCTCCACGCCCTCCGTGACGACCGGCGTCGTCCCGGCCTCCTCGGCACCCGGGTCGACGCCGAAGAGCCGCTCGCGCAGCGAGGGGTTCCTGATCTCCAGGGTGTCCAGCACCATCGCGACGGTCTTGCGGTCGTACGGCACGCGCGCGAGGTCGGTGACCGCCCTGGGCAGCTCCACCTGCCGCTCCAGCTCGGTGAGCCGGCGGTTCAGCTTCACCGCCTCCAGGTGGTCGCGCAGGTTCTGCCCGGCCTTGCCCTTGACCTCGTCGACGCGCTCGACCAGCTCCGCGAACGAACCGAACTGGTTGATCCACTTCGCGGCCGTCTTCTCGCCGACGCCGGGAATGCCGGGCAGGTTGTCCGACGGGTCGCCGCGCAGCGCCGCGAAGTCGGGGTACTGCGCGGGCGTCAACCCGTACTTCTCGAAGACCTTCTCCGGGGTGAACCGGGTCAGCTCCGAGACGCCCTTCGTCGGGTAGAGGACCGTCGTGTGCTCGGAGACGAGCTGGAAGGAGTCACGGTCGCCGGTGACGATCAGCACCTCGAAGCCCTCGGCCTCGGCCTGCGTGGCGAGCGTGGCGATGACGTCGTCCGCCTCGTACCCCTCGATCGCGAAGCGCGGGGCGTGCATCGCGTCCAGCAGCTCGCCGATCAGCTCGACCTGGCCCTTGAACTCGTCCGGGGTCTTGGAGCGGTTCGCCTTGTACTCGGTGAACTCCTCGGAGCGCCACGTCTTGCGGGAGACGTCGAAGGCCACCGCGAAGTGCGTGGGCGCCTCGTCGCGCAGCGTGTTGGCCAGCATGGACGCGAAGCCGTAGATCGCGTTCGTCGGCTGGCCCGTCGCGGTCGTGAAGTTCTCCGCGGGCAGCGCGAAGAACGCGCGGTAGGCCAGTGAGTGCCCGTCCATGAGCATCAGGCGCGGGCGGCTGCCGCCGGGGTTGCTGTCGGTCTGCTTCGCTGCTGTCTCTGCCACGTCCCCGATCCTGCCACGCCGCACCGACAGTCGGCCCCGGCCTCCCGGCGTGACCCGGGCGCCTGGAGCGCGCTCCCGGGCGGACGGGCACCGTCCGGCTCCGCCCTCGTGGTCGCCCGGCTGCGGCGGGCAGTGGTCGCGCGAGCCGTGCCGATGTTTCTCGGCCCGGACCGGCCTCCCCCGTTGTCACTGCCCCGTGCGAGGATCGGAGACGTAGCTCACACGTGTAGGCGAAGGAGAGCGGGCGATGGCAACGAAGCCGCCCAAGGCCGACCCGGTTCAGGACGCGCCGCAGGTCGCCGGGCCGCAGCACGCGGCGGCCGGGCTCCCGGCCATCGGGCACACCCTGCGCATCGCCCAGCAGCAGATGGGCGTCCGTCGGACCGCGCTGACGCTCCTCAGCGTCAATCAGAAGGACGGCTTCGACTGCCCCGGCTGTGCCTGGCCGGAGCCGGACCACCGGCACAAGGCGGAGTTCTGCGAGAACGGCGCGAAGGCGGTCGCCGAGGAGGCCACCCTGCGCCGCGTCACTCCGGAGTTCTTCGCCGCGCACCCGGTGAGGGACCTCGCGACCCGCAGCGGCTACTGGCTCGGCCAGCAGGGCCGGCTCACGCACCCCATGTACCTCCCCGAGGGTGCGGACCACTACGAGCCGGTCTCCTGGGAGCGCGCCTTCGACATCGTCGCCGACGAGGTCACCGCCCTCGGCTCCCCCGACGAGGCGGTCTTCTACACCTCGGGACGCACCAGCAACGAGGCCGCGTTCCTCTACCAGCTCTTCGCGCGCGAGCTCGGCACGAACAACCTGCCCGACTGCTCGAACATGTGCCACGAGTCGTCCGGCTCGGCCCTGTCGGAGACCATCGGCATCGGCAAGGGCAGCGTCCTGCTGGACGACCTGTACAAGGCCGACCTGATCATCGTGGCCGGCCAGAACCCCGGCACGAACCACCCGCGCATGCTCTCCGCCCTGGAGCGGGCGAAGGCGAACGGCGCGCGGATCATCAGCGTCAACCCGCTGCCCGAGGCCGGCCTGGAGCGGTTCAAGAACCCGCAGACGCCCAAGGGGCTGACCAGCGGATCCTCGCTCACGGACCTGTTCCTGCAGATCCGCATCGGTGGCGACCAGGCCCTGTTCCGCCTCCTCAACAAGCTGATCGTCCAGACCGAGGGCGCCGTCGACGAGGAGTTCGTCCGCGAACACACCCACGGCTACGAGGAGTTCGCCGCCGCCGCCCGCGCCGCCGACTGGGACGAGACGCTCACCGCGACCGGCCTCGAACCGCGGCGGATCCAGGAGGCTCTCGACATGGTGCTCGCCTCCGAGCGCACCATCGTCTGCTGGGCCATGGGCCTGACCCAGCACAAGCACTCCGTGCCCACCATCCGCGAGGTGGTCAACTTCCTGCTGCTGCGCGGCAACATCGGCCGCCCCGGCGCGGGCGTGTGCCCGGTGCGCGGCCACTCGAACGTGCAGGGCGACCGCACCATGGGCATCTTCGAACGCCCGGCGCCCGCCTTCCTGGACGCCCTGGAGCGGGAGTTCGGCTTCGCTCCCCCGCGCGCACACGGTTTCGACGTCGTACGGGCGATCCGCGCCCTGCGCGACGGCGAGGCCAAGGTCTTCTTCGCCATGGGCGGCAACTTCGTCTCCGCCTCCCCCGACACCGACGTCACCGAGGCGGCGATGCGACGCGCCCGGCTCACGGTGCACGTGTCGACGAAGCTCAACCGCAGCCATGTCGTCACCGGCGCGCGGGCCCTGATCCTGCCCACCCTGGGCCGTACCGAGCGCGACCTCCAGGGCGGCGGCGAGCAGTTCGTGACCGTCGAGGACTCCATGGGCATGGTGCACGCCTCCCGCGGCCGCCTGGAGCCCGCGAGCGCCCATCTGCTGTCCGAGCCGGCGATCGTCTGCCGTCTGGCCCGCCGGGTGCTGGGCGAGGACAGTGCCACGCCGTGGGAGGAGTTCGAAAAGGACTACGCGACGATCCGCGACCGCATCGCGCGCGTGATCCCCGGTTTCGACGACTTCAACGCGCGCGTGGCCCGCCCCGGCGGCTTCGCCCTGCCGCACGCCCCGCGCGACGAGCGCCGCTTCCCGACGGCCACCGGCAAGGCCAACTTCACCGCCGCGCCCGTGGAGTACCCGAAGCTGCCCGAGGGCCGGCTGCTGCTGCAGACGCTGCGCTCGCACGACCAGTACAACACCACGATCTACGGCCTCGACGACCGCTACCGCGGCATCAGGAACGGCCGCCGGATCGTCCTCGTGAACCCCGAGGACGCACGCGAACTCCAGGTCGCCGACGGGTCGTACGTCGACCTCGTCGGCGAGTGGAGGGACGGCGTGGAGCGGCGGGCGCCCGGCTTCCGGGTCGTGCACTACCCGACCGCGCGGGGCTGCGCCGCCGCCTACTACCCCGAGACCAACGTCCTCGTCCCGCTGGACGCCACGGCCGACGTCAGCAACACCCCGGCCAGCAAGTCGGTCGTCGTCCGTCTGGAACAATCGGCGACCGACTGAGCGTTTGCTCAGCAGGGCGCGTCCGGTCACGGCGCGTCCGACCGAGGCGCGTCCGACAACGAGGACGACGAAGACGAAACGGAGCCGGTCCCGATGGGCGAGCAGCACCAGGTGAAGTTCCCGCAAGAGGTCATCGACGAGTACGCGGCACTCGGCGTGGACCTGCCCGCCCTGTTCTCCGCCGGGCATCTGGGCACGCGGATGGGCGTGCAGATCGTGGAGGCCTCGGCGGACCGCGTCGTCGGCACGATGCCGGTCGAGGGCAACACGCAGCCGTACGGCCTGCTGCACGGCGGCGCGTCGGCCGTGCTGGCCGAGACCCTCGGCTCGGTCGGCTCCATGCTGCACGGCGGCATCACCAAGGTCGCCGTGGGCGTCGACCTGAACTGCACCCACCACCGGGGCGTCCGCTCCGGCCTGGTGACCGGCGTGGCCACGCCCGTGCACCGGGGCCGCTCCACGGCCACGTACGAGATCGTGATCAGCGACGAGGACGGCCGCCGGGTGTGCACCGCCCGACTGACGTGCCTGCTGCGGGACGCCGACCCGAAGGACGCCGACCGGATACGCGCGGCGGACTGATCCCACATCCGCTCCGGACCGAACCCCCTGAAGCACACCGCGCCCTCGCGGCGGGGAATCCGGCCAAGCAGGAACGTCGAGGTCAGCGCCCCTGGCCCATGAGTTGATCGGCCGTCAGCATCATCGAAGCCACGCGAGAGGTAGCGCGACGGCGAGCCGGCCGGGGGCCCTGCAGGCGAACAGCGTCGAGCCGGGCCAGGGCAAGCGCGCGTGGGTTGCCCCCCAGGCCGACCGCGCCACCGACCGACAGCCAAGGCCTTTGCCCGGCGGCAATTCCCCGCACGTCTCCCACAATCGGGCAGGAACGCCCCATCACCACAAGATCACCGTGAAGGTCACCGGCCACGGAAAGGGATGCGGAATGTCGGGCTCCCTTTCACAGATGTAACGCTGTGTAATACGCGCGCAATCAACGGACAGCCCTTCTCCCAGACCCGCGGCTACAGGCCCGACCCTTTGAGACACCGCCCAAGTAGCCTGCAGCAACGAGTTGTTGCCATGACCAAAACCCGTAAACACTCCTGATAGAGGACGGGGGAGTCCTGCGCGTCTCAGAATGCGGACAGGGCGAATCGGCCAGAATTCCGCGCATCTACCCGCTCAGTACCGCTCTGCATTACGTCGTGTCATAACAAGAGCGTCACAGCCTTGGTCAGGCACTCCTCCATGTTCCCCGCACGCGCTTAGAGTCACCGCCAGTCACCGAGCTACAGGATTCGAAGTCACTTCGACCCAGCGCTCGACTCGGCGCGTTCCATGGGGGGCCGCCGTGCCAGGGAAAGGACCTGATTCGTGCGTCAACGTTCGATCATTGCCATAACCGCCGCAATCGCGGCGGGATCGCTGACACTCACGGCTTGTGGGTCGCGTGACGACGACGGCGGCAGCAGCAACGGCGACAAGACCACAGTTGTGATCGGCCTGGACGCCCCGCTGACCGGCGACCTGTCCGCACTGGGCCTCGGCATGAAGAACTCCGCCGATCTGGCCGCCAAGACGGCCAACAAGCAGGAGTTCGTCAAGGGCGTCGAGTTCAAGATCGAGGCGCTCGACGACCAGGCACAGCCCTCCGTCGGCCAGCAGAACGCCCAGAAGTTCATCAGCAACAAAGAGGTCCTCGGCGTCGTCGGCCCGCTGAACTCCAGCGTCTCGCAGCAGATGCAGAAGCCGTTCAACGACGCCGGTCTGACCCAGGTCTCCCCGGCCAACACCGGTACCGAGCTGACCCAGGGCGACGGCTGGAAGACCGGTGACTCGGTCCGCCAGTTCAAGACCTTCTTCCGCACCGCCACCACGGACGAGATCCAGGGTGCCTTCGCGGCCGACTACCTCTACAACAAGGCCAAGCTCAAGAAGGTCTACCTGATCGACGACCAGAAGACCTACGGCGCCGGCCTCGCCGCCTCCTTCAAGACGAACTTCACCAAGTTCGGTGGCCAGATCGTCGGAACCGACCACATCAACCCCGACGACCGCGACTTCAACGCCGTGGTCGCCAAGATCAAGAAGACCGGCGCCCAGGCCCTCTACTACGGCGGCGAGTACCCGGCCGCCGGCCCCCTGAGCCAGCAGCTCAAGGACAGCGGCCAGAACATCCCGCTCATGGGCGGCGACGGCATCTACTCCGGCGAATTCCCGAAGCTGAACAAGAAGGCCGAGGGCGACCTCGCCACCTCCGTGGGCAAGCCGGTCGAGCAGCTCGACTCCGCCAAGACGTTCATCAAGGACTACGAGGCGGCGGGCTACGAGGACGCCTACGAGGCCTACGGCGGCCTCACCTACGACGCCACCTGGTCGATCATCGAGGCCGTCAAGCTGGCGGTCGAGGGCAACGACGGCAAGGTCCCGTCCGACGGCCGCAAGGCAGTCCTGGACGCCATGGCCAAGGTCAAGTTCGACGGCGTCACCGGCACCATCTCCTTCGACGAGTTCGGTGACACCACGAACCACACGATGACCGCGTACAAGGTCAAGAGCAACGCCTGGGCGCCGGAGTTCAGCGGCGAACCCAAGCTCGGCTGACGAAGGACGAGTCAGAGAACCCTTCACCCTCACACATTGATCCAGGCCGCGCGGGAAGTGCCCACCAGCGCTCCCGCGCGGCGCCATATCCGAACCACTCCACGGAGGCCCTGCGGTGAACGAACTGCCGCAACAGCTGGCCAATGGACTCATCCTCGGCGCGATGTACGGACTCATCGCGATCGGCTACACGATGGTCTACGGCATCGTCCAGCTCATCAACTTCGCCCACGGCGAGATCTTCATGGTCGGGGGCTTCGGGGCCCTCACCGTCTGGTTGGTACTCCCCGACGGCTTCGGCCTCGGGGCCGCGGTCCCGCTCATGATCATCGGTGGTGTCCTCGTATCGGTCGCCGTCGGCACGGCGGCGGAACGCTTCGCCTACCGACCGCTGCGTACAGCGCCACGGTTGGCGCCCCTCATCACCGCCATCGGCCTGTCCATCGCCCTCCAGCAGGCGGTGTGGATGTGGTACCCGGACGCGAAGAAGGACGTCCCCTTCCCGCAGTTCCACGGCGGCCCCATCGACATCCTCGGCGCCAACATCCAGCGCGGCGACCTCTTCGTGGTCATAGCCGCTCCGCTGTGCATGCTCGCCCTCGGCCTGTTCGTCACCAAGACGCGCTCCGGGCGCGGCATGCAGGCCACCGCCCAGGACCCCGACACTGCCAAGCTGATGGGCATCAACACCGACCGCATCATCGTCATGGCGTTCGCCATCGGCGCCGCGTTCGCCGCCATCGCGGCCGTCGCCTACGGCCTCAAAAACGGTCAGGTCGGCTTCCGCATGGGCTTCCTGATGGGCCTGAAGGCATTCACCGCGGCCGTGCTCGGCGGTATCGGCAACATCTACGGCGCCATGCTCGGCGGCATCGTCCTCGGCGTCGCCGAGGCCCTGGCCACCGGTTACGTCGGCGACATCCCCGGCATGGAACTCTTCGGCGGCGGCGCCTGGAAGGACGTGTGGGCGTTCAGCCTCCTCATCCTCGTCCTGCTGTTCAGGCCACAGGGTCTGCTCGGCGAACGCGTCGCGGATCGGGCGTGATACCCATGACCACCGAGATCCCCATGGACAAGGCCACCGACACCGACAAGGTGTCCACCGCGGATGCCACCCCGATCATCCCGCTTCCGCAGGCCGCGGCACGCGGACTGACCGTCGTCGGCTCCGCCGTCGCCCTCATCGGCACCTTCCTCGCCTGGACCTGGACCGAGGAGTTCCCGGGCAACCTGACCGTCACCGGCTACCCGGGCGGCCTTCAGGTCCTCACCCTCGTCGGTTCCCTGGTGACCCTGCTGTTCGCCCTCTCCGGCTACGGCATCCGCGGCCTGGGATGGCTCACCCCCGGCGGCAAGAACAGCCCCGTCCTCCTCGCCGCCTTCGGCGTGTTGGGCACCACCGGCTACGCGATGGGCGCGATCAGCCAGGAGCTCGGCGGCCTGGTCAACCTGGAGCCGGGCGCCTGGATCGCCGGCATCGGCGCGCTCGTGGCCGTGATCGGCGCTCTCGCTCTCCCGGTCGACCAGCCCTACGGCCCCGGCGAGCCGACCCCGAACCTCTGGGGCCGGATCCGTCACTCGATCACCGCCCCAGAGCCCCGCCGAGCCAGGGAACTGCCCTCCTGGGCGGAGATCCTGATCATCGCAGCGGGCTTCGGCGTCGGCCTGTACGTCTTCGCGTACGGCATCAGCACCGAATACTCCGAGCTGTTCATCGGCTTCCTGATCGTCGCGGCGTTCGGCTTCACCGCCGTCACCCGCGCCGGCCTGCTCAAGCGGCTGTCAGCACTCACCGCCAAACACCGCAACGTCACCCTCGCGGCAGCGTTCGCCGCGGCGATCTGCTTCCCCTTCACCCAGTCCAACGATCAGTTCGCCCTCATCGGCGCGAACATCCTGATCTTCGCCACGGTCGCCCTGGGCCTCAACGTCGTCGTCGGCCTCGCCGGCCTCCTCGACCTCGGATACGTCGCCTTCCTCGGCGTAGGCGCCTACGCCGCCGCCCTGGTCTCCGGCTCTCCCGCGTCGACGATCGGTGTGAAGTTCCCCTTCTGGGCGGCCGTTCTCACCGGTGCCCTCGTCTCGCTGGTCTTCGGCGTGGTGATCGGTGCCCCGACCCTGCGACTGCGCGGCGACTACCTCGCCATCGTGACGCTCGGTTTCGGTGAGATCTTCCGCATCACCATGAACAACCTGAACGGCAACAGCGGCCCCGACGTCACCAACGGCTCCAACGGCATCCCCCAGATCCCCGACCTGGAGATCTTCGGATTCAACCTCGGAGTCCCGCACAACGTCCTCGGCCACGAGCTGACCCGCTCGGCCAACTACTACCTGCTGATGCTGCTGTTCACGGCGATCGTCGTGATGGTCTTCCGCCGCTCCGCGGAATCCCGCATCGGCCGCGCGTGGGTCGCCATCCGCGAGGACGAGACCGCCGCCACCGCGATGGGCATCAACGGCTTCCGCCTGAAGCTCCTGGCGTTCGCGCTGGGCGCCGCCCTCGCCGGTCTCGCGGGCACCGTCCAGGCGCACGTGTCGTACAGCGTCACACCCGAGCAGTACCAGTTCGCCGGCTCCGTGCCGCCGAACTCGGCCTTCCTGCTCGCCGCCGTCATCCTCGGCGGTATGGGCACCATCAGCGGCCCACTGATCGGCGCCGCGCTGCTCTACCTGATCCCGGCCAAGCTCCAGTTCATGGCGGAGTACCAACTGCTGCTCTTCGGCATCGCACTGATGCTGCTGATGCGCTTCCGTCCTGAGGGCCTGGTCGCCGACCGCAGGAAGCAACTCGAATTCCACGAGACCGGACAGCTCGACGTACCGGAGGACAAGCCATTGCCCGAAGGCGCGACCGGCGTCGCGAAGGCAGGGGCGTGACCGCCATGACCACCACCACGACCGCACCCACCACCACGGTGCTCGACGCGAGCGGTGTCACCATGCGCTTCGGCGGCCTGACCGCCGTACGCGACGTGGACCTGACAGTGAACACGGGAGAAATCGTCGGACTCATCGGCCCCAACGGCGCCGGCAAGACGACCTTCTTCAACTGCCTGACCGGCCTGTACATACCGACCGAGGGCAAGGTCGCGTACAAAGGCACGGTCCTGCCACCCAAGCCCCATCTGGTCACCCAGGCCGGCATCGCCCGTACGTTCCAGAACATCCGGCTCTTCGCCAACATGACCGTTCTCGAGAACGTGCTGGTCGGGCGGCACACCCGAACCAAGGAAGGCCTCTGGTCGGCACTCCTGCGCCTGCCCTCCTTCAAGAAGGCCGAGCAGGAGTCCCGGGCCCGGGCCATGGAACTCCTGGAGTTCACAGGTCTCGCCGCCAAAGCCGACCACCTCGCCCGCAACCTGCCCTACGGCGAGCAGCGAAAGCTGGAGATCGCCCGGGCGCTTGCGAGCGAGCCCGGCCTGCTCCTCCTGGACGAGCCGACCGCCGGCATGAACCCGCAGGAGACCCGGGCGGCCGAGGAGCTCATCTTCGCGATCCGGGACATGGGCATCGCCGTCCTCGTCATCGAACACGACATCCGGTTCATCATGAACCTCTGCGACCGGGTGGCCGTGCTGGTCCAGGGCGAGAAGATCGTCGAGGGCCCCGCCGAGGTCGTGCAGGCCGACGAGCGCGTCATCGCCGCCTACCTGGGCACGCCCTTCGAGGGCGCGCCCGGCGAAGCAGAGGCCGCCGAGGTAGAGGCCGCCGAGGCGTCGAGCAGCACGGAAGGGGACGACAAGTGACCGCATTGCTCGAGGTCGAGAACCTCAGGGTCGCCTACGGCAAGATCGAGGCCGTCAAGGGCATCTCGTTCAAGGTGGACGCGGGCGAGGTCGTCACCCTTATCGGCACGAACGGCGCCGGCAAGACGACGACCCTGCGGACCCTGTCGGGTCTCCTCCAGCCACTGTCGGGCCAGATCACATTCGACGGCAAGTCGCTGAAGAAGATCCCCGCACACAAAGTCGTCTCGCTGGGGCTCGCCCACTCCCCCGAGGGGCGGCACATCTTCCCCCGCATGACAATCGAGGACAACCTCCGCCTCGGTGCGTTCCTGCGCACCGACAAGGAGGGCATCGAGAAGGACATCCAGCGCGCCTACGACCTCTTCCCCATCCTCGGGGAGCGCCGGAGGCAGGCGGCGGGCACCCTCTCCGGCGGTGAGCAGCAAATGCTCGCCATGGGGCGGGCGCAGATGTCCCGGCCGAAGCTGCTCATGCTCGACGAGCCGTCCATGGGTCTGTCGCCGATCATGATGCAAAAGATCATGTCCACCATCAAGGAGCTCAAGTCCCAGGGCACCACCATCCTGCTCATCGAGCAGAACGCCCAGGCCGCGCTCTCCCTGGCCGACCACGGACACGTCATGGAGGTCGGCAAGATCGTCCTGTCCGGGACGGGGCGGGACCTGCTGCACGACGAGTCCGTACGAAAGGCGTACCTGGGCGAGGACTGACCCGCCCGATGCCGCCTCCCAGGCGCGGACATGCGGCCCTGCCGGTTGACCGGCAGGGCCGCATCGCTGTCTCCAGGTCCCCGCGGAGCATCGCTGATGTCGTGCGCCACCACGTCGAATCCGCGCCGCATGCCGTCTCGGGCGCTCAGCCCTTCTCGGGGGACTTGGCCGCCTTCTTCTCTGCGGCGTCCTCGATGACCGCCTCGGCGACCTGCTGCATGGACATCCGCCGGTCCATGGACGTCTTCTGGATCCACCGGAACGCGGCCGGCTCGGTCAGCCCGTACTCGGTCTGCAGGACCGACTTCGCACGGTCGACCAGCTTGCGCGTCTCCAGCCGCTGGCTGAGGTCCGCGACCTCCTTCTCCAGCTCCTTCAGCTGCGTGTACCGCGAGACGGCCATCTCGATCGCCGGCACGACGTCGCTCTTGCTGAACGGCTTCACCAGATACGCCATGGCGCCGGCGTCCCGGGCGCGCTCGACCAGGTCGCGCTGCGAGAAGGCGGTGAGCATGAGAACGGGCGCGATGGACTCCTCGGTGATCTTCTCCGCCGCGGAGATGCCGTCCAGCTTGGGCATCTTCACGTCGAGGATCACCAGATCGGGGCGGTGCTCCCGGGCCAGCTCCACGGCCTGCTCACCGTCACTGGCCTCGCCGACCACCGTGTAGCCCTCCTCCTCCAGCATCTCTTTGAGGTCGAGCCGGATCAGGGCCTCGTCCTCGGCGATGACGACACGGGTCGTCAGCGGAGGCACGTGCGACTTGTCGTCGTCGGGCACGTCAACGGGCTGGGGCGACTCGGGGGCGGTCACGGGGGCTCCTCGCTCACGGGCAGGGTCACTGCTGAGAAGAGCCTACCTAGCTGAAGCCGGTACCGGTCACCGGGTACACTCCGATCAGCGCTGTTGCCGGGTTGGCGGAACAGGCAGACGCTGATGTCTCAAACACATCTGTCCGAAAGGACGTGCGGGTTCGAGTCCCGCACCCGGCACTCTCCGAAAGCGGAGGCTCACGTTCGCGTGGACCTCCGCTTTTTGCCGTAAGGGGCCACGCTCAGTCACAGAGAGTGTCCACATGTAACGACATTGCGACACGTGAGCGAGCGTTGGCGCTGGTGGCCCAGGGACGCAGCCTCAACTCCGTCAGCAAGCAAATGGGCATTTCCCGACACGCCGTCACGTGCTGGCTGACGCGGCTGGAGCCACTGCCCCGAACCCCGCCCTGCGCCCGCTGCCAGGAATCCCCGACTGCCCCAGATGACTCCGCGGCTTACGCCTACCTGCTGGGTCTTTACCTGGGCGACGGCTACATCGTCTCCAAACCCAGACTGCACTACCTCATGGTGACGTGCACTGCGTCTTGGCCCGGGCTGGTCGATGCCGCCGAGGACGCCATGCGCAGGGTCCTGCCCTGGCCCAGCGTCACCCGGCTGCCCCGAGCCGGCTGCGTGGACGTCAAGTCATTCACCAAGCACTGGGTCTGCCTGCTCCCGCGGCACGGCCCCGGCAAGAAGCACGAACGCCGCATCGCCCTGGAACCCTGGCAGCAGGGAATCGTCGACATCCATCCCTGGGAATTCGTCCGCGGCCTCATTCACTCGGACGGCTGTCGCGTCACCAACTGGACGACGCGCATCGTCGGCGGCGAGCGCAAGCGCTACGAGTATCCGCGCTACTTCTTCACCAACGTCTCCGACGACATCCGCCGGCTGTACACCGACACCCTCGACAAGCTGGGCGTCGCATGGACCTACTGCGCCCGGTACGGGACGCCGTACAACATCTCCGTCGCCCGCAGGGCCTCCGTCGCCCTGCTTGACCTCCACGTGGGCCCCAAGCACTGACCGTCAGATGCGCGCAGGGCCCCGTACGGCGCCGTCTAGGAGGTCTCGCCGATGTGGTGCACCCGGACCAGGTTCGTGGTTCCCGGCATGCCGGGGGGCGAGCCGGCCGTGATGACGACCGTGTCGCCGGGCTCGCAGCGGGCGTACCTGGTCAGCAGTTCGTCCACCTGGGCGATCATCGCGTCTGTCGAGTTGGCGTGCGGGCCGAGGAACGTCTCCACACCCCACGTCAGGCTCAGCTGCGAGCGCGTAGCGGGCTCCGGGGTGAAGGCGAGGAGCGGGATCGGGGAGCGGTAGCGGGAGAGGCGGCGGGCGGTGTCGCCGGACTGGGTGAATGCCACCAGGAACCGCGCGCCGAGGAAGTCGCCCATCTCGGCCGCCGCGCGGGCGACCGCTCCGCCCTGGGTGCGGGGCTTGTTCAGCTCGGTCAGGGGGGAGAGCCCCTTGGCGAGGATGACCTCCTCCGCCGCCTCGACGATCTTCGCCATCGTCCGGACCGTCTCGATGGCGTACTTCCCGACGCTGGTCTCCCCGGAGAGCATCACCGCGTCCGTGCCGTCGATGACGGCGTTGGCGACGTCGCTGGCCTCGGCGCGGGTGGGCCGGGAGTTCTCGATCATCGAGTCCAGCATCTGGGTCGCCACGATCACCGGCTTGGCGTTGCGCTTGGCCAGCTTGATCGCGCGCTTCTGGACGATCGGGACCTGTTCGAGCGGCATCTCGACGCCGAGGTCGCCGCGGGCCACCATGATGCCGTCGAACGCCGCCACGATGTCGTCGATGGCGTCCACCGCCTGCGGCTTCTCCACCTTGGCGATCACGGGGAGGCGGCGTCCCTCCTCGTCCATGATGCGGTGGACGGCCTCGATGTCCCGGCCGCTGCGGACGAAGGAGAGGGCGATGACGTCGAAGCCGGTGCGCAGGGCCCAGCGCAGGTCGGCCTCGTCCTTGTCGGAGAGCGCCGGGACGGAGACCGCGACGCCGGGGAGGTTCAGCCCCTTGTTGTCGGAGACCATGCCGCCCTCGACGACCTCGGTGTGCACGCGGGGCCCGTCGACGCCGGTGACCTGCAGGCACACCTTGCCGTCGTCGACGAGGATGCGCTCACCGGGGGTGACGTCGCCGGCCAGGCCTTCGTAGGTCGTTCCGCAGGACAGCCGGTCGCCCCGTGCGCCGTCCTCGACGGTGATGGTGAAGGAGTCGCCGCGTTCAAGGAGTACAGGCCCCTCGGTGAAGCGGCCGAGCCGGATCTTCGGGCCCTGAAGGTCGGCGAGCAGCCCGACGCTGCGCCCCGTCTCGTCGGAGGCCTTGCGCACGCGTTGGTAGCGCTCCTCGTGCTCGGCGTATCCGCCGTGGCTGAGGTTGAATCGGGCGACGTCCATTCCGGCGTCGACCAGTGCCTTGATCTGGTCGTACGAGTCGGTGGCGGGGCCCAGGGTACAGACGATCTTTGCTCGGCGCATGATTCGAGCCTAGGCCTTACCGGCGGGTAGGCAATTGGCCGAGCATGACTACTCAACCACCTTTGCGTGAAGGGGTGTTGACAAGCGTTGAATTGTGCAAGGTGGCGCTCCGATGAGCATTGGGCAGCCCATACCCGTTCGCGGTCGCGCATTGACCACGCACGGGTCAGGTATTCACTCGGGTCGATTTCCGAATTACCTCACAGTTGTGGGGGCACCATGGTGAACCGGGCGTTGACCTGGGCGTGGACGTGTTGCCGCTGGGGTTCGAGGTCCAGGGGCGCCGCGCCCGTGTCCTCGGCGGCCGCCGCGTAGGCCACGGAACGCATACGTCCGTTGGGTGCCGCCTGATACGGCTGCGAGTTCTCGGCGCCGATGTCGGCGAGTTCCACCAGGGCGGACAGGGTCGTACCGAGTGCGTCGGCGTATTCGCGGGCGCGCTGCACCGCCTCGCGGACGGCCTGCCGACGGGCCTCGCGGTGGGCGGGCGAGTCGGGGCGCAGTGCCCACCAGGGGCCGTCGACGCGGGTGAGGTCGAGGTCGGCGAGGCGGGAGGTGAGCTCGCCGAGGGCGGTGAAGTCGGTGAGCTCGGCGGTGACGTGGACGACGCCGTGGTAGGTGCGGATGCGTTCGCCGCGGCCGTGCTTGGTGAGTTCCGGGGTGATGGAGAAGGCGCCGGTCTCCACGCGTTCGACGGCGTCGCCGTAGGACTTGACCAGGTCGAGGGCGCCGGTGTTGCGGCGGGTGAGGTCGTCGAGCGCGGAACGCCGGTCGCGGCCGCGGGCGGTCACGGTGATGCCGATGCGGGCGATCTCGGGGTCGACTTCGAGGCGCGCCTCGCCACGGACGGCGATGCGGGGGGCGTCGGGGGTCCCGTAGGGGACGGCGGGTTGCTGGGGTTCCTCGGCGGGTGAGGTCATACGTCCCACTCTGTCATCGCGCGCCGGGGGTGTGGCCCTGTCCGGTCATCAGATCGCAACGTCCGGGGTCTGTCGGTGGTGGGCATGTCCGGGTCAGAATCTACGCGCGTTGTTCTCGTTCCGCGCCGACTGGGAGTTCTGCACATGCCGTTGAACCGCCGGAAGTTCCTGAGGAAGTCCGCCGTGGCCGGGGCGGGGGTGGCGGTCGCCGGCGCGGCGGCGGCACCCGCGCAGGCGGCACCGGCTCACGGGGAGCACCCCAGGCGGTACTCCTTCACCGTCATGGGCACCACCGACCTGCACGGCCACATCTTCAACTGGGACTACTTCAAGGACGCCGAGTACTCCGACACCGCGGGCAACGTCCAGGGCCTGGCCCGGGTCTCGACGCTGGTGAACCAGGTGCGCGAGGAGAAGGGCCGCCGCAACACGCTGCTGCTGGACGCCGGCGACACGATCCAGGGCACCCCGCTGACGTACTACTACGCGAAGGTCGACCCGATCACCGCCAAGGGCGGCCCGGTGCACCCCATGGCACAGGCGATGAACGCCATCGGCTACGACGCGGTGGCGCTCGGCAACCACGAGTTCAACTACGGCATCGAGACGCTGCGCCGGTTCGAGCAGCAGTGCCGCTTCCCGCTGCTCGGCGCCAACGCCGTCGACGCGAAGACGCTGCGGCCCGCCTTCCCGCCGTACTTCATGAAGACGTTCCGCGTACCGGGCGCCCCGCCGGTCAAGGTCGCCGTGCTCGGGCTGACGAACCCGGGCATCGCCATCTGGGACAAGGCGTACGTTCAGGGCAGGCTGGTCTTCCCCGGCCTGGAGGAGCAGGCGGCGAAGTGGGTGCCGAAGCTGCGTTCGATGGGCGCCGACGTGGTGGTCGTCTCCGCGCACAGCGGCTCCTCGGGCACGTCGTCGTACGGCGACCAGCTGCCGCACGTGGAGAACGCCGCAGCCGACGTCGCCCGGCAGGTGCCCGGCATCGACGCGATCCTGGTCGGCCACGCGCACGTCGAGATCGAGGAACTGCTTGTCACGAACGAGAAGACCGGCAGGACGGTCGTCCTGTCCGAACCGCTGTGCTACGCCGAGCGGCTCACGCTGTTCGACTTCGAGCTGGTCCTCGACAAGGGCCGGTGGCAGGTCGAGTCGGTCAAGGCGTCGCTGCGGAACTCCAACACGGTCGAGGACGACCCGAGGATCACCCGCTTGCTGTCGGACGAGCACGCGAAGGTCGTGGAGTACGTCAACCAGGTCGTCGGCACCGCGACCGAGACCCTGACGACGGTCGACGCCCGCTACCGGGACGCCCCGATCATCGACCTGATCACCAAGGTGCAGGAGGACGTGGTCAAGGCGGCCCTGGCGGGCACCGCCCACGCGTCGCTGCCGGTGCTCGCGCAGGCGTCGCCGTTCTCCCGGACGTCCCAGATCCCGGCCGGCGAGGTGACGATCCGGGATCTGTCGAGCCTGTACGTGTACGACAACACGCTGGTCGCCAAGGTGATGACGGGGGCGCAACTGCGGGCGTACCTGGAGTACTCGGCGGAGTACTTCGTGCAGACGGCGGCCGGCGCGCCGGTCGACGTGGACAAGCTGACCAACGCGGGCGGCCGCCCGGACTACAACTACGACTACGTGTCGGGGCTGACCTACGAGATCGACATCGCCCGGCCGGCCGGGTCGCGGATCCGGAACCTGGCGTTCGGGGGTGCCGCGCTGGACGACGCCCAGCAGTTCGTGCTGGCGGTGAACAACTACCGCGCCAACGGCGGCGGCGCGTTCCCGCACGTGGCGTCGGCGCAGGAGCTGTGGTCGGAGTCGACGGAGATCCGCACCCGGATCGCGGAGTGGGTGACCGCCAAGGGCGTACTGGACCCGAAGGACTTCGCGTCGGTGGACTGGAAGCTGACCCGGGACGGCACGCCGGTGCTCTAGGCCCTGACGACAGGGCCCAGAACTTTCGGGGAACGTCAGGTCCCGTCCCGCAGGGGGGTGAGCGTGCCCGGGTGCCGGGCGGGCGGGACCTGGGAGCGATGCTGCTCCAGGCCGAAGCTGGTGAACGCGGTGCGGTGCGGCAGCGGGTACGGCTCCTTGCCGGTCAGCGTGTTGAGGATGGTGGCGCTGCGCCAGGCGGCGAGGCCCAGATCGGGGCTGCCGACGCCGTGGGTGTGCAGCGAGGCGTTCTGGACGAAGGCCGTGCCGGTGACGGAGGGGTCGAGGACCAGACGGAACTCCTCGTCGATCCGCGGGCGCTCCTGGCTGTCGCGGCGCAGATAGGGGTCCAGGCCGGCGAGGAGCCGGCTCAGGGGGCGTTCGCGGTATCCGGTGGCCAGGACGACGGCATGGGTGGTGAGCCGGGAGCGGGTGCCCTGCTGGATGTGTTCCAGGTGCAGTTCGACCTGGGTGGTGGCGATCCGGCCGGCGGTACGGACGCGGACGCCGGGGGTGAGGACGGCGTCCGGCCAGCCGCCGCCCAGGTTGCGCCGGTAGAGCTCGTCGTGGATGGCGGCGATGGTGCCCGAGTCGATGCCCCTGTGGAGCTGCCACTGGGAGGCGACGAGCTGCTCGCGGACCGGCTCGGACAGGGCGTGGAAGTAGCGCGAGTAGTCGGGGGTGAAGTGCTCCAGGCCGAGCTTGGAGTACTCCATGGGTGCGAACGCCTGGCTGCGGCCGATCCAGTGCAGCCGCTCGCGGCCGGCGGGGCGGTGCCGCAGCAGGTCGAGGAAGACCTCGGCGCCGGACTGTCCCGACCCGACGACGGTGATGTGTTCGGCGGCGAGCAGGGCGGCGCGGTGGTCGAGGTAGTCGGCGGCGTGGATCACGGGCACGCCGGGTGCCTCGACGAGGGGCGCGAGCGGGTCGGGGACGTAGGGCTCGGTGCCGATGCCGAGGACGATGTTCCTCGTGTAGGTGCGGCCGAGGGACTCGGCCTCCCCGTCGGTGTCGAGCCGGGTGAAGTCGACCTCGAAGACATCGCGGTCGGTGTTCCAGCGCACGGCGTCGACCTGGTGGCGGAAGTGCAGTCCGGGGAGGCTCTCGCTGACCCAGCGGCAGTAGGCGTCGTACTCGCTGCGCCGGATGTGGAAGCGCTCGGCGAAGTAGAAGGGGAAGAGCCGCTCTCGGGTCCTGAGGTAGCTGAGGAAGGACCAGGGGCTGGCGGGGTCGGCGAGGGTGACCAGGTCGGCGAGGAACGGGACCTGGACGGTGGCGCCGTCGACGAGCAGGCCGGGGTGCCAGTCGAAGGCGGGGCGCTGTTCGTAGAAGACGGCGTCGAGTTCGGCGAGGGGGTGGGCGAGTGCGGCGAGGGAGAGGTTGAACGGGCCGATGCCGATGCCGACCACGTCACGCGGGGCCTGGGCTTCGTGGGATGCCGCATGGGCGGCGGCGTACGGGCTCACGTGTGCGGTGGCCTGTGGTGTGGTCGGCGGGTTCGTCGGGCGGGTCATCGGGGGGTGTGTCCTTCCACCAGAGACAGGAGGGCGGCCAGGTCGGCCGGCCGGGTACGGGGGTTGAGAAGGGTGGCCTTGAGCCAGAGCCGGCCGTTGAGCCGGGCGCGACCGAGGACCGCGTGTCCGTGGCCGAGGAGATCTCGGCGTAGGGCGGCCACGGCGTCGTCAGTGGCGCCGGTGGGCCGGAACAGGACCGTGCTGATGGTGGGCCGGTCGTACAGCTCGAAGCCCGGGTGCGCGGCGATCAGCCGCGCCAGCTCGTCGGCGCACTCGCACACCTGGTCGACGAGCGCTCCGAGCCCGCTCCGGCCGAGACCGCGCAGCGTGACGGCGATCTTGAGGATGTCGGGCCGACGGGTCGTGTGCAGGGAGCGGCCCAGCAGGTCGGGGAGGCCGGCGTCGGTGTCGTCGTCGGCGTTCAGGTACTCCGCGCGCTGGTGCAGGCCGGCGAGGTCGCGGGCGTCCCGGACGGTGAGCAGGCCGGCGGCGATCGGCTGCCAGCCGAGTTTGTGCAGGTCGAGGGTGACGGTGTCGGCGGAGTCGAGGCCACTGAGCCGGTGGCGGTGCCGCTCGCTGAACAGCAGTCCGCCCCCGTAGGCGGCGTCGATGTGCAGCCGGGCCCCGTGCGCCCGGCACACGGCGGCGATCTCGGGCAGCGGGTCGATGAGCCCGGCGTCTGTGGTGCCCGCGGTGGCGGCGACGAGCACCGGGCCGGACAGCCGGGCGAGGGTCTCGTCCAGGGCGGCCGGGTCGAAGGTGCCCGCCGGGGCCGGGACGGTGACCGGTACGGGCAGGCCGAGCAGCCAGGCGGCGCGGGGGAGCGAGTGGTGGGCGCCTGCCGCGGTGACCAGTTGGAGGGTACCGCCGTGTGCCTCGCGGGCGAGCAGCAGGGCGAGCTGGTTGGACTCGGTGCCGCCGGTCGTGACGAGGCAGTCGGCGGCGCCGGTCTGCGCGGCGAGCGCCCGTGTGACCAGGGCCTCCAGGGCGGAGGCGGCCGGGGCCTGGTCCCAGGAGTCCAGGGAGGGGTTGAGGACACTGGCGGCGAGGTCGGCGGCGGTGGCGAGGGCGAGCGGCGGGCAGTGCAGATGGCCCGCGCACAGCGGGTCGGCCGGGTCGGCGGCGCCCTCGGCGAGCGCGTGCACGAGGGCGCGCAGGGCGTCCGGGTCGCCCTTGTCCGGCAGTACGTCCCCCAGCGTGTCCCGCATCCGCGCGGTGACCGCCTCCGGGCCGCCCGCGGGGAGCGGGCCACCGCGTGCCCGGCCGCCGGCGGACAGCGCGTCGAGCACGGTGTCGAGCAACGGCCGCAGGGCGCCGGGGCCGTCGGGGCCTGAGGCGAGGGGCGGCGTGGGCATGTACCCAGCTTGTACGTGGATGGGGCGACGCGCCCGAAACGTACTGGCAGAACGACCCGAAAGAGGGTACGTACGAGGCGTGTGCGTGTTCCCCCGCGGCGCGGGACCGTCCTTGTCCCGCGCCGCCGGGCCGGCTGTCGCCACCGGCCGGCGCCGGGAGGTGCTAGACCGCCTCCCTCACCCGCAACGCGCGCGCCAGGTCGTCGAGTTGGTCGGCGAGCCTCCGGCGCAGCGCCGGCACCGGCTCCTCGTCGCGCAGGCACTCCTCGCCCAGGCGCAGGGTCTCGGTGTCGACGGCGTGGGCGGGGAAGGCCCAGTTGCCCACGGCCTCGGCGATGGCGGGGCCGCGGCGGGCCGCGAGAGCGACGGCGTCCTCGTAGTAGCGCGGCACGTACTCCCGCACGAGGTCGGCCTGTTCGGGCTGCCAGAAGCCCTGGGCGGTGGCGGTGAACAGGTAGTTGGACAACTCGTCCCGCGCGAACATCGCCTCCCACGCCGTCCGCTTGGCCTGCGGGTCGGGCAGGGCGGCGCGGCAGCGGGCTGCGCCCTCCTGCCCGGTGGCGCTGGGGTCGCGGTCGAGCTCGGCGGCGATGGCGGCCTCGTCCGTCGCACCGAGCGCGGCGAGCCGGCCGAGGATGCGCCAGCGCAGCTCGGGGTCGAGCTCGGGTCCGCCGGGGACGATGCCGTCGGCGAGCCAGGCGGCGATGGTGTCGGGGTGCGCGGCGACGTCCACGAAGTGGCGTACGGCGAGCAGGCGCAGGCCGGGGTTGTCGCCGTCCTCGGTGCGGCGCAGCAGGTCGCGGCAGAGGGAGGAGAGGGCGCTCTGGGCGGCGGGCCGGCTCTCGGGGGTGAGGTAGCGGCCGGCGATCTGGCGGGTGGCGAAGCCGAGGACACCCTGGACGAGGGCGAGGTCGGTCTCGTGCGGGAGGTGGGCGCGGGCCGTCTCCAGGTAGGTGGTGGGTGGGAGTTCGGCGTCGCGTACGGCGTCCCTGAGGGCATTCCACACCACCGCGCGGGTGAGGGGGCCCGGCAGGCCGGACAGTTCGTCGCGCACCGTCCGGAAGGACCGCGGGTCGAAGCGGACCTTGGCGTAGGTGAGGTCGTCGTCGTTGAGGAGGAGCAGCGCGGGGCGCTTGCCGATGGGGTGGCCGTCGGGGTGCGGGACGTCGAGGTCGAGGCGTTCACGCAGGACGAGGCGGCCCTCGTCGCCCAGATCGTGGTCGTAGAGGCCGACGGCGATGCGGTGCGGGCGGCTGCCGGTGTGGCCGACGGTGAGGGTGCAGATGCCGTTGTCGCCGGTGGTGACCCGCGGGGTGAGGGTGTCGACGCCGGTGGTGCGCAGCCAGGACCCGGCCCAGGCGTGCACGTCGCGTTCGGTGGCGGCGGCGAGGGAGTCGATGAAGTCGGCGAGGGTGGCGTTGCCGAACCGGTGCCGGGCGAAGTGGGTGTTGATGCCGGCGAGGAAGTCCTTCTCGCCGAGCCAGGTGACGAGCTGGCGCAGGGCGGAGGCGCCCTTGGCGTAGGAGATGCCGTCGAAGTTGAGCAGGGCGGAGGCGGTGTCGGTGACGGACTCGGGGGCCACGGGGTGGGTGGAGGGGCGCTGGTCGGCGTCGTAGCCCCAGCCCTTGCGGGCGACGCCGAACGCGGTCCAGGTGCCGCTGAAGCGGGTGGCCTCGCCGAGGGTCTGGTAGCCCATGTACTCGGCGAAGGACTCGTTCAGCCAGATGTCGTCCCACCACCTGAGGGTGACGAGGTCGCCGAACCACATGTGGGCCATCTCGTGGGCGATGACCGTCGCGCGGTTCTGCCGCTCGGTGTCGGTGACGGCGGACCGGTAGACGTACTCGTCGCGGAAGGTGACCAGGCCGGGGTTCTCCATGGCGCCGACGTTGAACTCGGGGACGAACGCCTGGTCGTAGGAGTCGAAGGGGTACGGCTCCTCGAACTTCTCGTGGTAGCGGTCGAAGCAGGCGCGCGTGACGTCGAGGATCTCCTCGGCGTCCGCGTCGAGGTGGGGCGCGAGGCTGCGTCGGCAGTGGATGCCGAAGGGCAGCCCGCGGTGGTCGGTGCGCACCGAGTGCCAGGGGCCGGCGGCGACGGCGACGAGGTAGGTGGAGATCGGCGGGGTCGGCGCGGCCCTCCACACGCCGCCGGTGTGTGCGGTGATGCCGTTGGCGAGGACGGTCCAGCCCTCCGGTGCCTTCACCGACACCTCGAAGACGGCCTTGAGGTCGGGCTGGTCGAACGCGGCGAAGACGCGCTGCACGTCGTCCAGGAACAGCTGGGTGTAGACGTACGTCTCGCCGTCGGTGGGGTCGGTGAAGCGGTGCATGCCCTCGCCGGTGCGGGAGTAGCGCATGGCGGCGTCGACGCGCAGTTCGTGGTCGCCCGCGGTGAGGTTCTTCAGGGGCAGGCGGTTGCCGTCGAGGGTCTCGGGGTCCAGGGGCTGTCCGTCGAGGGTCACCGAGCGCAGTTCGGCCGGCTTCAGTTCGACGAAGGTGTCGGCGTCCGTACGTGCGGTGAACCCGATCACCGTGCGGGAGTCGAAGGTCTCGTCACCGGTGGTCAGGTCGAGGTCGACCCGGTAGTGACGGACGTCGATGAGCTGGGCACGGGCTTGCGCTTCGTCGCGCGTGAGTACGGACATGGATCACATGCTGCCTGATGCCGGTGACAGCAGGACAGGGGCGGGCGGTGTCGCGGGGCAGTGCGCGGTCCTGCGTGCCGGCGGGCGGCGGGTTCACGGTGGTCCCGCGTACGAGGCCTATGTGCGGTCCTGCGCCGGTGCGGGCCCGCGCCGGTCTCGCTGCACGGGCAGGCGGGCGTCCGGTTTCCCCGGGCCGGCGCGGGTCTCCGTCTCCGCCCGCGGCTCCCTGAGGGCGCGCAGCTCGCGCACCTCGCGTTCCAGGGCCTGGTGGCGCTGGTGGGCGTCGTACAGGTAGCGGACCTTGGTGCGCAGCGCCCAGGGGTCGACCGGCTTCATGAGCAGGTCGGCGACGCCGAGCCCGAAGGCGGTGGACGTCAGTTCGTGGTCCGGGCCGTAGCCGGTGAGCAGGACGACCGGGATGTGCTGGGTCTGTTCCAGGCGGCGCAGGTAGCGCACCACGTCCAGCCCGCTGACGCCGGGCATGCGCACATCGAGCAGCAGCAGGCCGACGTGGCCGCGGAGCACCTGTTTCAGGGCCTCGTCGCCACTGGTGGCGCGGCCCAGGTCGTAGCCGAGCGGAACCAGGGCGCTCTCCAGCGCGTACAGCGTGTCCTCGTGGTCGTCGACGATGAGGATCTTGGTGTCCGACCCCATGCCCGAACTCCCTCCGGCGTGGACACCAGAGTATGCGAGGCGCTGACGGACAGTGGCGATCGATTGACGATCAGCACACGGCGCGGAGCGGACCGCCCGGGCCGCGCACTGGTCCGTACCAGGACGTGTTCGCCGAGGTCAATCGGTTGCCGGGGTGGAGCCGTTCACGGTGTCCTCGGCGATGCGCTCGTGGTGCCTGATCACTTCGCCGATGATGAAATTGAGAAATTTTTCAGCGAATCCAGGGTCCAGCTTGGCGCTCTCGGCGAGGGAGCGGAGCCGGTCGATCTGCCGTGCCTCGCGGGCCGGGTCGGCGGGCGGCAGCCGGTGCAGGGCCTTGAGCCGGCCGACCTGCTGGGTGCACTTGAAGCGCTCGGCGAGCATGTGGACGACGGCCGCGTCGATGTTGTCGATGCTGTCGCGCAGGCGGGAGAGTTCCTGGCGGACGGCCGGACCGACGTCGTCGGGGGTGGTGTTGCGCGTGCTCATGGGCGTCCACCCTACGCGGCGGGCGGCTGTTCGACCTCGGTGCAGCAGGCGTCCCGCCTCAGGCTCCGATGACCTTGTGCAGATACACGTCCGCGTGCCCGCCGGGAACGCCGGGCAGCCGTCCCGCCTCGCGAAAGCCGAGCTTTCGGTAGAACGCCGGGGCCTGGAAGGTGTACGAGGAGACGATCATGTCGGTGCAGCCGCGCCGTGCGGCCTGCTCCTCGGCGGCCCGCATCAGCTTGCTCCCCCAGCCCGCGTGCCGCTGGTCCTCGCCGACCCACAGCAGTTCCACGCCGCACAGGCCGCCCCAGGTCCACCCGGTCAGTCCGCCGAGCAGTTCGCCGTCGCCCGCGGTGACCCGGACGCTGAACTCCTCGGGCTGCGCGGCGCCGGTCGCCGCCGTGTTGAACGCGGTGAGCTCCGCTTCGAGGCGCTGCTCCAGGGCGTCGTCCTTGCCGCCGACCTGGAGGGACGCGGCGGCGGAGGGCTCTTCGGTGGTCACGTCCCGGATTCTGCCAGGGGGCGGACCCGCCGACGACCGGACGACGGGCGTCCGCGGGCACCCCGCCAGGGGCCGCCGCCCCACCGAACCGCCGTCCTACAGCGCGTTCGCGGCCCGGGCTATGTCCTTCGCGAAGTGGCTGACCTCGGTGTAGACACCGGGAACGCCGGTGCGGGCGCAGCCGTCGCCCCAGCTGACGATGCCGACCTGGATCCACTTGCCGGCGTCGTCCTTGCGGAACATGGGGCCGCCGGAGTCACCCTGGCAGGTGTCCACGCCGCCGCTCTGGTAGCCGGCGCACAGCTCCTCCGTGCTCACCAGCCGGTTGCCGTAGTGCCACTTGCAGGCACGGTCGGTGATGAAGGGCACCGAGGCCTTCTGGAGCCTGGTGGTGCCGGTGCCCGCGCCCTCGCGGGTGTCGCCCCAGCCCGCGATGGTGAAGGTGCCGCGGTTGTAGCGGTTGGTGGTGGCTGTCTTCAGCGTGGGCCTGTCGATGGGCCGGGCGAGTTTGATCAGCGCCCAGTCCTTGCCCACGCCGTTGTAGCCCGGCGCCACCTTGACCTTGGTCGACTTGACCTTGACGGCGGCGGAGGAGTTGAGGTCGGCGACGCCCGCGGTGACCGTGATGCGGGTGTTGTTGCCGGAGCCCTCCATGCAGTGGGCGGCCGTCAGGACGACGTCCTTCTTGTAGAGCGCGCCGCCACAGCCCATCGAGAGGTGGACCATGAACGGGAACTCGTTCTGTACGGCGGGCTTGCCTCCGATGACGCGCGTGTCCGCGGCATGCGCGCTGACGGGCTGGAGGCCGGCGACCGCGAGAGCGACGGCACCGGCCGCCGCGGCTCTCCTGGCCAGGGTCAGACCGCTTCTCGTCGTCGCGTTATGGGTCAACGTACTTCCCTTCGTGGCGGATTGGGCGGCTCGCCAGTATGAAGATCGGGCGGCGTCCAGGACAAGGACTGATCTCACGCCGGCACCGCGCAACCCGCCGAGCGAAATTCCGCTCTCTCCCTCGTAGAGTGGAAACGGGTTCACGGCGTCTTGGGGGTACGGGCGTGGCGAACGACGGACCGGTCGAGCACGGCTACCCGCACCTGGAGACGGTGCGGGCCGCCGTCACGGCGCTGTACAAGCGGTTGTCGCAGGACACGATCCAGACGTTCGCTGCCAGCGTGCTCCCGGCCGACGTCGCGTTCTGCGACACCGACGACCTCTATCTGGGCGCCCAGCGCGTGGCCCGGGTGCTGGTGCGGCACTACCGGCTGCCGGACGCCCGCCTGATCGTCAGCTTCCGCGAGATGCAGCACGCCGCCAACGTCGAACTCACCGCCGGTCCCGAGTACTTCGTGGAGCTGAACGACCGGTTCCGCACCCACCGCCGGGACATCGGCGCGGCGCTCGCACACGAGATCATGCATGTCTATCTGCACCGCCTGGACCTGTCGTTCCCCGGCACGCGCGACAACGAGATCCTCACGGACACGGCGACGACGTACCTGGGCGCCGGCTGGCTGCTCCTGGACGCCTACCGGGAGGACGCGGCGTCCAGCCAGAAGCTCGGCTATCTGACGCCCGAGGAGTTCGGGTACGTCCTCGCCAAGCGGGCCCTGGTGTTCGGTGAGGACCCCTCGACGTGGTTCACCAGCCCGCAGGCGTACACGGCGTACGTCAAGGGCATGACGCTGGCCCGTCACGACGAGCAGCAGCCACCGCTCACCGCGGCGGGCTGGGCGGGCCGCCGCCGCTACGCCCGCGACCGCCGCCACGCCCAGAGCCACGCCCCCGTCGGCATGCCGGGCACGGCGGGCACGCCGTACGCCTTCTCCCCCGACACCGACGGCCCGCTGCGGGTGTCGTTCCCCTGCCCCACCTGTCACCAGCGGATCAGGGTGCCGGTGCGGGGGCGGGTGCGGGCGCGGTGCGCGCTGTGCCGGACGGTGCTGGAATGCGACACCTAGGCGCGCCGCCGCCCCGGGACAGCCCGAGGTCACCGTCGCCCCGCGCACCGCACCCAGCTTCCCGGTGTCACCCGCAGACCCAACCGGTCCGTCGTCACCAGCACCTGGCCCGCCGGGTCGCTCGACGTCCTGCTCACTGCGCACATCGCCGGTTGCCCCGGCAACGAACTGCACCGCTTGACCCATGCGGCGCTCGACGAACCGCGGCGTCACGCCCGGGGTCTGCCGTACACGGCCCCGGTCCGCGCGGCGGACCTCACACGCTCCGCGCGACGCTCACTCCCGGCTGGCGTACACCGGCCCTGGCCGCCGGGAGCCGGCCAGCAGTCCTCGTACCACCTCGTCGAGTTCGGCCACGTCCCACCGTGCCCCCTTGTCCGCGGTGGGTCCGGCGCGCCATCCCTCCATCACGGTGATGCGGCCGCCCTCCGTCTCGAACACCCGGCCGGTGACGCCCGCGCTCGCGGCGGACCCGAGCCAGACGACCAGCGGGGAGACGTTCTCCGGAGCCATGGCGTCGAAGCCGCTGCCCGGCGCCGCCATGGTTTCGGCGAACGTCCGCTCCGTCATACGGGTACGCGCCGCCGGGGCGATGGCGTTGACCTGGACGCCGTACCGGCCCAGTTCGGCCGCGGCGACCAGGGTCAGCCCGACGATCCCGGCCTTGGCGGCGCTGTAGTTGCCCTGCCCGACCGAGCCCAGCAGCCCGGCCCCGCTGCTGGTGTTGACGATCCGGGCCTCGGGCGTGCGGCCCGCCCTGGCCTCGGCGCGCCAGTGCGCGGCGGCGTGCTTCAGCGGCAGGAAGTGCCCCTTGAGGTGGACGCGCAGGACGGCGTCCCAGTCGTCCTCGTCGAGGTTGACGAGCATCCGGTCGCGCAGGAAGCCCGCGTTGCTGACCAGCGTGTCGAGCCGGCCGTACGCCTCCAGCGCGGTCCGGATCAGCGAGGCGGCGCCCTCGGTGGTGGCGATGTCGCCGGCGTGCGCGACGGCCTCGCCGCCCGCCTCACGGATCTCGGCGGCCACCTGGGCGGCCGGGCTGCCGGCGCCGGGCCGGCCGTCCGGCCCGACGCCGAGGTCGTTGACGACGACCCGTGCCCCCTCGGCGGCGAAGGCGCGCGCGTGCGCCCGCCCGAGCCCCCGGCCGGCCCCGGTGACGACGACGACCCGTCCTTCGCGGCTGCCTCTCGCGCTCATCTCATCCCTCCCGGGGGCTCTTGTGAGCGGTGGCGGCGTCCAGGAACGCGGGGCGCTCACCGCCGCCGTGCACGTGCAGGCTGGCACCGCTGACGTACGAGGCGGCGCCGGACGCCAGGAACACGGCGGCCGCCCCGACGTCGGCCGGTTCGGCGAGCCGCCCGAGCGGGATTGTGCGGGAGACGGCGGCGACGCCGTCCTCGCCGCCGTAGTGGAGATGCGACAACTCGGTGCGGACCAGGCCGACGACGAGCGTGTTCACGCGTACGTCGGGCGCCCACTCGACCGCCATCGAGCGGGCGAGGCTCTCCAGGCCGGCCTTGGCGGCGCCGTACGCGGCCGACCCGGGTGACGGCCGGCCACCGCTGACACTGCCGATCATCACCACGCATCCCCGCGTCCGCCGCAACCCCTCGTACGCGGCCAGGGACGCGGTCAGCGGAGCCACGAGGTTCAGCTCGACGACCCTGGCGTGCCGCTCGGCGTCGACGTCGGTCAGCAGCCGGTACGGCGTGCCTCCGGCGTTGTTGACGAGGACGTCCAGCCGGGGCAGCCCCGCGAAGAAGTCCCGCACGGCGGCGGGCTCCCGCAGATCGAGGGGGACGAACCGGGCGCCCTCGACGGGGACTTCGGGCGGCCGCCGGGCGCAGGTCACGACCTCGGCGCCGGCCTCGGCGAAGGCCCGTGCGATCCCGGCGCCGACCCCTCGCGTGCCGCCGGTGACGACGACGGTCCGGCCGTGGAGACGGGGCGACCGCGAGTTGTCCACAGGGGCTGCGTTGTCCACAGGGGCTCCCACGCTGATTCGGCGGCTGCTAGCTTCGAAGCCTCGAACACCTAACAAACGTTTGGTGGAAAGGTAACTGATGCGGTCATGGGTGTCTCCACCTCGTCCCCGGAAAACGGGATCTGCGTCGTCACGGTCGACTTCCCACCGGTGAACGCGCTGCCGGTGCACGGCTGGTACGCCCTGGCGGACGCCGTGCGCGCGGCCGGGCGGGACCCCGGCGTCCGCTGTGTCGTGCTGACCGCCGAGGGGCGCGGCTTCAACGCGGGGGTGGACATCAAGGAGATACAGGCGCGGGGACCCGGCGCCCTGCTCGGCGCCAACTCCGGCTGCGCGCACGCCTTCGCGGCGGTGTACGAGTGCGAGGTCCCGGTCGTGGCGGCCGTGCGGGGCTTCTGTCTCGGCGGCGGCATCGGGCTCGTCGGCAACGCGGACGCGATCGTCGCGAGCGAGGACGCCACCTTCGGCCTGCCGGAGCTGGACCGGGGCGCCCTCGGCGCGGCCACGCACCTGGCCCGCCTGGTCCCACAGCACCTCATGCGCGCGCTGTACTACACCTCCCGCACGGCGAGCGCCGCCGAGTTGCACGCGCACGGCTCGGTGTGGCGGGTGGTGCCGGGTGGGGAACTGGGCGGTGCGGCCCTGGAGCTGGCCCGCGAGATCGCCGCGAAGGACGGCCGGCTGCTGCGCCTGGCCAAGACCGCGATCAACGGCATCGACCCCGTCGACGTACGCCGCAGCTACCGCTTCGAGCAGGGCTTCACCTTCGAGGCCAGCCTCAGCGGGGTCGCGGACCAGGTGCGGAGCACGTTCGGAACGGCAGGGAAGGAGGGACCGGAGTGACGGCGCAGACGGAAGGCGACAGGGCGGGGACCGAGGCGACGGCGGCCCGGGCTCCGGCTGCCGACAAGACGATGAGCGCCGACGAGGCCGTCGGCCGGCTGGAGAGCGGCATGACCCTCGGCATCGGCGGCTGGGGCTCACGACGGAAACCGATGGCCCTGGTGAGAGCACTGCTCCGCACCGCTGTCACCGACCTCACCGTGGTCTCGTACGGCGGACCGGACGTCGGCATGCTCGCCGCAGCCGGCCGGATCCGGAAGCTGGTCGCCGCCTTCACCACCCTCGACTCCATCCCGCTCGAACCGCACTACCGCGCGGCACGCGAGCGCGGGGCGTTCGAGCTGATGGAGATCGACGAGGCGATGTTCCTGTGGGGGCTGCAGGCGGCGGCGAACCGGCTGCCGTTCCTGCCGGTGCGGGCCGGGATCGGATCGGACGTCATGCGGGTCAACCCCGGTCTGCGCACGGTCACGTCGCCGTACGACGACGGGGAGACGTTCGTCGCCATGCCCGCCCTGCGCCTGGACGCGGCCCTGGTCCATGTGAACCGCGCCGACCGCCGGGGCAACGGGCAGTACCTGGGCCCCGATCCGTACTTCGACGACCTGTTCTGCGCGGCGGCCGGCACGGCGTACGTCTCGTGCGAGCGGATCGTGGACACGGCCGAGCTGACGAAGGAGGCGGCACCTCAGACACTGCTCGTCCCACGCCACACGGTGAACGGCGTGGTGGAGGCCCCGAACGGCGCTCACTTCACGTCGTGCGCACCGGACCACACACGGGACGAGGCCTTCCAGCGGCACTACGCGACCACGCCCTGGCCGGAGTTCGCCGCGCGGTTCCTCACCGGGGACGAGCACGCGTACCGGTCCGCCGTCCGCGCCTGGCACGAGGAGAGCGGCAGGCGTCCGCAGAACGAGGAGCGGTCATGACCCCTGCGACACCCGAACCCGGCCCCGGATCGACGCCGGGACCGATCCCCGAACCCGGCCCCGCACCGACCCCCGCACCCGTCCCCGCAGCGACCCGCGCCGAGTACTGCGTGATCGCCTGCGCCGAAGCCTGGCGCGGTGCCGGTGAGGTCCTGGCGAGCCCGATGGGTCCGATTCCCTCCCTCGGCGCCCGGCTCGCCCGGCACACCTTCGCCCCCGACCTGCTGCTCACCGACGGCGAGGCCACACTGGTGGACGCCGACGGCAACGCCGAGGGCTGGCTGCCGTACCGCCGGCATCTCACCCTCGTCACCGGCGGCCGGCGGCACGTGATGATGGGCGCCAGCCAGATGGACCGCTTCGGGAACCAGAACATCTCCTGCATCGGCGACTGGGCCAAACCGGCCCGACAGTTGCTCGGCGTGCGCGGCGCGCCGGTCAACACGCTGAACAACCCGACGAGTTACTGGATCCCGCGGCACTCACGCCGGGTGTTCGTGGAGCGTGTCGACATGGTGTGCGGGGTCGGCCACGACCGTGCCGCCCGCCATCCGGGAACGGCCCGCTTCCACCAGCTGGGCCGGGTCGTCTCGCATCTCGGCGTCTTCGACTTCGCGACGCCGGACCACTCGATGCGGGTCGCCTCCCTGCATCCGGGGGTGACCGTCGAGGAGGTCGTGCAGGCGACCGGCTTCGAGCTGACGATCCCCGCCGAGGTACCGCAGACCCGCGCCCCCACGCCGGGGGAACTGCGTCTGATCCGCGAGGTGCTCGACCCCGCGAGCGGCCGGGACCGGGAGGTGCGTTCCTGATGGAGACGGCGCTCACCAGGCTCGTCGGGGTACGGCACCCGATCGTGCAGACCGGGATGGGCTGGGTGGCGGGCCCCCGCCTGGTCTCGGCGGCGGCGAACGCGGGGGCGCTGGGCATCCTGGCGTCGGCCACGATGACGCCCGACCGCTTGCGCGAGGCGATACGCGAGGTCGGGGCCCGGACGACGGCACCTTTCGGGGTCAACCTGCGCGCGGACGCGCGAGACGCTGCCGACCGGGTGCAGATCATGATCGAGGAGGGGGTGCGGGTCGCGTCCTTCGCCCTGGCCCCCTCGCCTGAGCTGATCACCGCGCTCAAGGAGTCGGGCGTCGTCGTCATCCCGTCGGTCGGCGCGCGGCGGCATGCGGAGAAGGTCGCGGCGTGGGGCGCGGACGCGGTGGTCGTGCAGGGCGGCGAGGGCGGCGGGCACACCGGGGAGGTGGCGACGACGGTGCTGCTGCCGCAGGTGGTGGACGCCGTGGACATCCCGGTGGTGGCGGCGGGCGGCTTCTTCGACGGGCGCGGGCTGGTCGCGGCGCTGGCGTACGGGGCGGCGGGCGTGGCCATGGGGACGCGGTTCCTGCTGACGTCGGACTCGACGGTGCCGGAGGCGGTGAAGGCGAGGTATCTGGCGGCGGCGGTCGGGGACGTCACGGTCACGACGGCGATCGACGGCCTGCCCCACCGCATGCTGCGCACCGAGCTGGTCGACGCCCTGGAGAGATCCGGCCGGGCCGCCAGGCTCCTGCGGGCCATGCGCCGGGCGGCGGGCTTCCGGCGGATCTCGGGGCTCACCTGGCGCCGTATGGTCCAGGACGGACTCGCCATGAAGCACGGCAAGGACCTGACCTGGAGCCAGGTCCTGCTGGCCGCGAACACACCGACGCTGCTGAAGGCGTCCATGGTGGACGGCCGGACGGATCTCGGGGTCATGGCCTCCGGCCAGGTCGCCGGGGTCATCGACGACCTGCCCTCGTGCGCGGAGCTGGTGGAGCGGATCACCGAGGAGGCGGAGACGGTACTGAAGTCGTTGGAGGCACTCGGAGCCGACCGGTGACGCGGTGGTCCTCGCCACCCTGACGCCACGGATCCGGCTCCCGGGGCCGGGGGGTCTCAGACTCGCTCGATGATCGTCACGTTGGCCTGTCCGCCGCCCTCGCACATCGTCTGCAGTCCGAGCCGCCCGCCCGTACGCTCCAGTTCGTGCAGCAGCGTCGTCATCAGCTTGGCGCCGGTCGCGCCGAGCGGATGCCCGAGGGCTATCGCACCGCCGTTGACATTGACCTTTCCGGGGTCGGCGCCGGTCTCCTTCAGCCAGGCCAGGACGACCGGCGCGAAGGCCTCGTTGATCTCGACGAGGTCGATGGCGTCGAGGGTGAGTCCGGTCTTCTTCAGGGCATGGGCGGTGGCCGGGATGGGCGCGGTCAGCATGCGGATCGGGTCCTCGCCGCGCACCGACAGGTGATGGACGCGGGCCCGCGGCGTCAGCCCGTGCTCGCGCACCGCGCGCTCCGAGGCCAGCAGCAGCGCCGCCGCGCCGTCGGACACCTGCGACGAGCAGGCGGCGGTCACCGTGCCGCCCTCGACGACCGGCTTCAGCGCGGCCATCTTCTCCGACGAGGTGTCCCGCCTCGGTCCCTCGTCGACGGACACGTCCCCGTACGGCACGGTCTCGCGGGCGAAGCGCCCCTCGTCGATCGCCCGCACCGCCCGCCGGTGCGAGCGCAGCGCGAACTCCTCCTGCTCCGCCCGGCTGATCCCCCACTTCGCGGCGATCGTCTCGGCCCCGGCGAACTGGTTCACGGGCCGGTCCCCGTACCGCGCCCGCCAGCCCTCGCTGCCCGCGAACGGCCCCTGGGTGAAGCCCAGCGGCTCGGCGGCCTGCCGGGTGGCGTAGGCGATGGGGATCCGCGACATGTTCTGCACGCCCCCGGCGACCACCAGGTCCTGCGTCCCGGACAGCACGGCCTGCGCGGCGAAGTGCACGGCCTGCTGCGAGGACCCGCACTGCCGGTCGACGGTCACGCCCGGCACCTCCTCGGGCAGTCCGGCAGCCAGCCAGCAGGTCCGCGCGATGTCCCCGGCCTGTGGCCCCACCGCGTCCAGGCACCCGAAGACGACGTCCTCGACGGCCGCCGGATCCACGCCGGCCCGCTCGACCAGCTCCTTGAGCACATGCGCGCCCAGGTCGGCCGGATGGACCCCGCTGAGTCCTCCCCCGCGTCGCCCCACGGGCGTGCGGACCGCTTCGACGATGTAGGCCTCGACCATGGCGACTCCCCAGCGAGTGTGTGCGTACGGCGGCTCAGGTGCGTACGGCGATCCCGTCCAGCACCATCGACAGGTACTGCCGGGCGATCTCCTCCGGACTGTGCTGTCCGCCCGGCCGGTACCAGGACGCGGCGACCCACACGGTGTCCCGCACGAACCGGTAGGTGAGCCGGACGTCGAGGTCGTCCCGGAAGACCCGGTCGGCGACCCCGCGTTCCAGCGTGGACAGCCACGCCTTCTCGAACTTGCGCTGCGACTCGGCGAGGAACGCGAACCGCTCCTGCGCCGCCAGCTGCCTGGACTCCTTCTGGTAGATCGCGACGGCCGCGCGGTGCCGGTCGATCTCCCGGAACGACTCCGTGACCAGCGCGTGAAGCGTCTCCCGCGGCCCGAGCCCGGCGTCCAGGACGGCGTCGTAGCCGTCCCAGAGCTCGTCGAGGAAGGTGCGCAGGATCTCCTCCAGCATCGACTCCTTGGAGTCGAAGTGGTAGTAGAGGCTGCCCGCGAGCATGCCCGCGTGGTCGGCGATGGTCCGGACGGTCGTGGCGTTGTACCCCTGCTCGGCGAAGACCTCGGCGGCGGTGCGCAGGAGTTCGTGGCGGCGCGCCGGAGGGGAGGCGGTCACCTGGGGGTTCTTCTTGGTCGGCACGGCACCCATTGTGGGCCTAGGGGTGCTGGCTGCTGACGGAGACGACCTCTCCGGTCAGGTACGAGGAGTAGCCGGACGCCAGGAACACGATCACGTTGGCCACCTCCCAGGGTTGCGCGTACCGCCCGAAGGCCTCGCGCCCGGTGAGTTCCGCGAGCAGCTCGCGGGTGGTCACCTTCGCCAGGTGCGGATGCATGGCGAGGCTCGGCGCCACGGCGTTGACCCGCACCCCGAACGCCGCGGCCTCGACCGCCGCACACCGGGTCAGCGCCATCACGCCGGCCTTCGCGGCGGCGTAGTGCGCCTGCCCGGCCTGGGCCCGCCAGCCGACGACGGAGGCGTTGTTGACGATCACGCCGGCGCCGGTCGTCCTCATGGAGCGCAGGGCGGCCCGCGTGCACCGGAACGTGCCGTTCAGCGTCACGTCCAGCACGCGGGACCACTGCTCGTCGGTCATGTCGACGAGGGCCGACGTGCCGCCGAGACCGGCGTTGTTGACGACGACGTCCAGCCGCCCGTGCTCCGCCACGGCCGTGGCGAACAGCGCCCGCACCTGTGTCTCGTCGGTGACGTCACAGGGCAGCGCGGCGACCGACCCCGCGCCGAACTCCGCGGTGAGTGCGGCCTCGTGCTCCTTCAGGCGGCGCGGGTGGGCGTCGCTGATCAGCACGCGCGCGCCCTCCTCCAGGAACCTGCGCGCGGTCGCGCCGCCGATCCCGGCACCCGCCGCCGCGGTGATGACGGCGCTGCGCCCGCGGAGCAGACCGTGCCCGGGCTCGTACGCCGGACCCTCGACGTCTGTCATGGGCTCACGCTAACCTACCAAACACTTGTTAGGGAAGAATTCGGGGCAGGGAAAGCAGGGAGGGAGGCGACCGTGGACCTCACGCACTCCGTAGCCGACGAGGCCTTCCGCGCCGAGGCGCGCGCCTGGCTCGACGCCCATGCGCCGCGCACACCGCTGCCGTCCCTGGAGACCGCCGAGGGCTTCGCGGCGCACCGCGCGTGGGAGGCGGAGCTGGCCGCGGACCGCTGGTCGGTCGTCGACTGGCCGCAGGGGTACGGCGGCCGGGACAGCGGGCTCGTCCGGTGGCTGGTCTTCGAGGAGGAGTACTACGCGGCCGCCGCCCCCGCGCGCGTGAGCCAGAACGGCATCCACCTTCTGGCCCCCACCCTCTTCGCCCACGGCACCGAGGAGCAGCGGGCCCGCGTCCTGCCTCCCATGGCCTCGGGCCGCACCGTCTGGGCGCAGGCGTGGTCGGAGCCGGAGGCGGGCTCGGACCTCGCGTCGCTCACGTCGAGGGCGGTCCGCGCCGACGGCGGCTGGCTGCTGTCCGGTCAGAAGACGTGGTCCTCCCGCGCGCCCTTCGCGGACCGTGCCTTCGGGCTGTTCCGCAGCGAGCGGGACACCCAGAAACCCCATCAGGGCCTGACGTATCTGATGTTCGACCTGCGCGCGCCCGGCGTCACCGTCCGCCCGATCGCCCGGCTGGACGGCAAGCCGGCCTTCGCCGAGCTGTTCCTGGACGAGGTCTTCGTCCCCGACGAGGACGTCATCGGCGAGCCCGGCCAGGGCTGGCGTGTCGCCATGTCGACGGCGGCCAACGAACGCGGCCTCACGCTCCGTTCCCCGGGCCGCTTCCTGGCCGCCGCGGACCGCCTGCACCGGCTGTGGCAGGCCCACGGCAGCCCGCCCGCCACGCGCGCCCGCGTGGCCGACGCGCTGATCGGCGCCCGCGCCTACCAGCTCTTCACCTACGCCTCCGCCTCCCGGTTCCTCGACGGCGAGCCGCTCGGCGCGGAGTCCAGCCTGAACAAGGTGTTCTGGTCGGAGTACGACATCGCGCTGCACGAGACCGCCCTCGACGTGCTCGGCCCCGAGGGCGAACTGTCCGGCACGCCCTGGTCCGAGCCGTACGTCTTCGCCCTGGCCGGCCCGGTCTACGCCGGCACCAACGAGATCCAGCGCGACATCGTCGCCGAACGCCTGCTGGGCCTGCCGAAGGGACGCCGCTGATGCGCTTCCTCCTCGACCCCGAGCAACGCGCCTTCGCCGCCTCCCTGGACGCCCTGCTCACCTCCGCCGGGACCCCGTCCGTGGTGCGGGACTGGAGCCGCGGCGACCCCACCGGCGGGCGCGCGCTGTGGTCCCGGATCGCCGAGGCGGGCGTCTTCGCGCTGGCGGTGCCGCAGGAGTACGACGGGCTGGGCCCCCGTCCGGTGGAACTGGCCGTCGCCTTCGTCGAACTGGGCCGGCACGCCGTCCCGGGCCCGTTGGTGGAGACGGTCGCGGCGGCCGCGCTGCTCACGGAACCGGCCCTCGCCAAGCGCTTCCTCCCGCCCCTCGCGGCGGGCGCGACGATGGCGACAGTGACGCCGGCGGCCTCCCCGTACGCCCTCGACGGCGACGCGGCCACCACTCATCTGTCCCTCACCGCCGAGGGCCTGCGCCTCTCCCCCGGCCCGGCCGCTCCCGCCCGCCCCTCCCTGGACCCGGCCCGCCGCCTCACCCCCCTCCTCCCCGGTGGCGAACTGCTCTCCCCCGCCCCGCCCGCCGAACGAGCCCTCACCTGGGCGCGGCTCGCCACCGCCGCCCAGGCGCTCGGCGTGGGTTGCGCCCTGCTCGACAGGACCGTCGCCCACGTCCGAGGGCGCACCCAGTTCGGTGTCGCCATCGGGTCGTTCCAGGCGGTCAAGCACCGGCTGGCCGACGCGAGGATCGCCCTGGGCTTCGCGCGCCCGCTGCTGTTCGGCGCCGCGCTGACCATGCGCCCCGCCGACGTGGCCGCCGCCAAGGTCACGGCGTGCGAGGCGGCGTACGCGACGGCCCGTACGGCGCTCCAGCTGCACGGCGCGATCGGCTACACGGCGGAGTACGACCTGTCCCTGTGGCTGACCAAGGCACGCGGCCTGCTGGGTGCCTGGGGCAGCCCGGACGAGTGCCGGGACACCGTCCTCAGTGCCCGCGCGTGATCTCCCGGTACTCCTCCGGCGTCGCCTGCGGGATGCGGTTGTCCGGCCCGAACATGGCCCGGGCCAGCCGCGCGCGCACCCGCTGGGGGACGATGACCGCTGCGCCCGGCTGAGGGGTTCGTGGACCACCCTCAGGGTGACAGTGACACGGTGGAGAGCTCAAGCCAAAGGTGCGCGATCTCAGTCGACCGAGGCCGACCGGAGCCGACCCGGCCGGTCCCGACCCGACTCAGCCGTTCGTCACGATTCCCCGCGCCCGCGCGGCCGCCAGCCAGTGGGGGAACTCGCCCACGAGACGGTCGTACAGCTCGGCGTCGGACATCTGCCGCGGAATCTCACCGACGTGGAAGAACCCGGCGTTGTCGACCACCCGCCGCTCCGGCACGGGCAGGTCGTCGAGCTTGCGCAGGAAGTCGAACTGCTTGCTGTGCGGATCGCCGAACCCTATGAACTGCCAGAAGAGCGGGAGTTTCGCCGCCTTGCACAGGAACTTCTCGGCGGCGGGCCGGTTGACGGGGCCGCCGTCGGTCTGGAAGACGACGAGGGCCGGCTCCCGGGAGCCGCTGTCGAGGTAGTGGTCGATGACGGCGTCCATGGCCAGGTGGTAGCTGGTCCTGCCCATGTGCCCCAGGCCCGCCACGATCCGTTCGATCCGGCCCTGGTGGTCGGCG
>NZ_JBFBJT010000066.1:0-39462 GCF_040686175.1 Streptomyces sp. NPDC086077
CAACGAACCGCGAGATCACTGATAGGGACGGAAGCGCGTGGACCTGTTCGAGTACCAGGCGAGGGACCTCTTCGCCGCCGGGGCGTTCGGAGTACAGCCCGCGGTTTAGCGCTTGCTGTACTGCGGAGCCTTGCGGGCCTTCTTCAGACCGGCCTTCTTGCGCTCGACCGCACGGTCGTCGCGGCGCAGGAAGCCCGCCTTCTTCAGCGCACCGCGGTTGTTGTCGACGTCGGCCTCGTTCAGCGCACGGGCGACACCGAGACGGAGCGCACCGGCCTGGCCGGAGACGCCGCCACCGGCGATACGGGCGATGACGTCGTAGCGCCCCTCGAGCTCGAGCACCTTGAAGGGCTCGTTGACTTCCTGCTGGTGCACCTTGTTGGGGAAGTAGTCCTCAAGGGTGCGACCGTTGATCTTCCACTTGCCGGTGCCCGGAACGATCCGGACACGGGCGATGGCGTTCTTGCGACGGCCCAGGCCGGCGGCCGGCTGGGGCTCGCCGAAGCGGGACGCCATCGACTCCGAGGTGTACTCACCCTCGACGGGGACCTCGGACTCGGTGGTGTAGCTGTCGATGTCAAGCTCTTCGAGCGGCTGCTCGGCAGTGGTCTCGGCCACGATTCTCCTCAGATTCTCTTCAGTCTTAGGGGGTGGCCGGACTTACTGCGCGACCTGGGTGATCTCGAACGGAACCGGCTGCTGGGCAGCGTGGGGGTGGTTCTCGCCGCGGTAGACCTTCAGCTTGGAGAGCATCTGACGGCCCAGGGTGTTCTTGGGAAGCATGCCCTTGACGGCCTTCTCGATCGCCTTCTCGGGGTTCTTGTCGAGCAGCTCGTCGTAACGGACGGAGCGCAGACCACCCGGGTAGCCGGAGTGGCGGTACGCCATCTTCTGCGTCCGCTTGTTGCCGGAGAGGTGCACCTTGTCGGCGTTGATGATGATGACGAAGTCACCGGTGTCGACGTGGGGAGCGTAGATCGGCTTGTGCTTGCCCCGCAGAAGGGACGCGGCGGTGGTGGCGAGACGACCCAGGACGATGTCCTGAGCGTCGATGACGTGCCACTGGCGCGTCACATCGCCGGGCTTGGGGCTGTACGTACGCACGGTTCGTAGCCTTCGCTTCGAGTGAATGGTCCTGAACAGGTCACCGAAACGATCACGACAGCCCTGACCGCACAGCGGTGACGCAAACCGCGTGCTGGTCGCTGGTCATCGGCCCGGTGGACCGGTGTAAGGGCCCGTCCCGTGAGAATGAGCAAGCCAATACACAACGAAGAAGCAGGATACCTGTGGCGCGTCCACCCGGTCAAAACGGGTGCACCACGAGCACGGCATCCAGCTTTCCTGCCCAGTTTAAGGCCTCGCCACCCGCCATTTTTCAGGACCGCATCCGCTCGCACCGCACGGTGACGGCCGCCGCACAGAAGGTGAGCGCCCGCCGCGCCCGCCGGCGCACCCGCACCGAGCAGCAACGCGGCACGACCAGCAGCAGAAGGTCGTACGACGGCCCCGGCACCCGGGTCCCCGAGAGCACCAGACCCACGGCGATATCCACGAGCACCCCCCACAGGCCGCCCGCGACCCTTCGTACCAACCACCCGGAGATGCCGTATTTGCCCGTGCTCATGGAGCGAACGCTAGGGCTTTTAGGGCTCGTTGAGACGGACCAGCACACCCCTCGGCCCGTCTAAACTGCGCCCCATGAGCTATGGGCAGGGGGGACCCCAGTCCCAGTGGGATCCCTGGAAACCGCAATCGCAGCAGCCCTGGAACAGCGGCAGCGACCAGACACCGGACTGGGCCGCACTCGCCGAGGCGTCCGAGTCGCGCCACAAGCGGCGCCGGCTGCTGTTCATCGGCGGCGGCGCGCTCGCGACCGTGGCGGTGGGCGCCGCCGTCGCGGTGGCCGTCGTGTCCGCGAACGGCAACAACCAGGCGTCGAACAACCAGACCTCCCAGTTGCCCGCGACCGCGGACATCCCCAGCGAGTCCGGCGCGCCGGCGCCGTCCTTCGCACCGACCAGCGCGCCGCCGCCGCTGGACCCGAAGGACTTCATCTCCAGCAAGACCAAGGACACCGCCCCGCTCAGCGTGGCCGGTCTCTTCCCCGGCACCCAGCTGACCATGGGCGAGACCGTCTACAAGAAGGGGCCGACGGCCGACACCAAGAACTGCGCCACGGCCGCCGCGGGAAGCCTCCCGGAGGTGCTCAAGGCCAACGACTGCACCCGGCTGCTGCGCGTCACCTACACCAAGGACGGCATGGCTGTGACGGTGGGCGTGGCTGTCTTCGACACCGAGGCCCAGGCCGCCAAGGCCAAGAAGCAGGCCGACAGCAAGAGCATCGTGAAGTCGCTGTCCGGCGGCGGCGTCAAGGCGTTCTGCAACGCCGCGGTCTGCCGCTCCACGACCAACTCCCACGGCCGCTACGCCTACTTCACCATCGCCGGCTTCACCAACGGCAACGACGTGACCCCCAAGGACACGGCGGTCTTCTCCACCGGCGACGACCTGGCCGAGTTCACCTTCCGCCAGATCCGCAGGCGGGGCGAGGCCCAGGCCTCGGCGGCGGCGAACGAGTAGGCGCCGCCGGGCGGCGCCAGCTCAGCAGCAGCCCGCGGCCGGCAGCGACCGCTTGTTGCGCGCCTCCTTGTTGCGCGCGGCCAGCTGGTCGTCCGCCGGGTAGCCGACCTCCTCCAGCGTCAGCCCGTGCGGCCGTACGACATGCACCGCCGAGTCCCGCACGCCGGCGGCGAGCACCTTCCCCGGCCAGTCCGCGGGGCGGTGCCCGTCCCCCACGAACAGCAGCGCGCCTATCAGCGAGCGCACCATGTTGTGGCAGAAGGCGTCGGCCCGCACGGTCGCGGTGATGATCCCGTCGTCACCGCGCACCAGGCTCAGCTCCTGCAGGGTGCGGATGGTCGTGGCCCCCTCCCGCTTCTTGCAGTAGGCGGCGAAGTCGTGCTCCCCCAGCAGCGCCCGGGCCGCCTCGTTCATCGCGTCGACGTCAAGCGGCCAGTCGTGCCACAGGACGTGGCCCCGCAGCAGCGGGTCCACGCCGCCGGGATTGTCGGTGACGCGGTAGGCGTAACGGCGCCAGACGGCCGAGAAACGGGCGTTGAAGCCGGCCGGGGCCTCCCGCAGGGCCCACACCCGCACGTCCTTCGGCAGCCGCCCGGCGAGCCGCTTGAGCAGCTTCTCCTTCTGCTCCGCCCACACCTCCCGGGGCAGATCGACGTGCGCCACCTGGCCTCGCGCGTGGACCCCGGCGTCGGTCCGGCCGGCCACGGTCAGCTCGTACGTCGTGTGCCGCGACCGCGTCACGGTCCGTAGCGCGTCCTCGATCTCCCCCTGCACGGTCCGCTTCCCACCGGCCTGCTTGGCCCAGCCGTGGAACTCGCCGCCGTCGTACGACAGGTCGAGGCGGATACGCACATGGCCGGGCTGTACTTCGTCACTCACCCCTGGATCCTCTCACCCGCACGAAAGCGGGCCCGCCCCGAAGGACGGACCCGCTTCACGCAAGGCGGCTGCCTCAGGCGTCCTTGGACTCCTCGTCCTTGGACTCCTCGGCCGGAGCCTCGACGGCCTCGTCGGACTTGGCCTCGGCGGCCTCGTCCTTCTTGAGGGCGTCTTCCTTGACCGCACGCTTGGTGGCGGCCTCGGCCTCACCAGTGGCCTGCTGCGCGACCGTCAGCGCCTCGACCAGCTCGATGACAGCCATGGGCGCGTTGTCGCCACGGCGGTTACCGATCTTGGTGATACGGGTGTAGCCACCCGGACGGTTCTCGTAGCGCGGGCCGATCTCGGTGAAGAGCGTGTGGACGATGCTCTTGTCCGTGATCACCTGGAGCACCTGACGGCGGTTGTGAAGGTCGCCCTTCTTCGCCTTGGTGACCAGACGCTCGGCGTACGGACGCAGCTTGCGCGCCTTCGCCTCGGTGGTGGTGATACGACCGTGCTCGAAGAGCGCCTTCGCGAGGTTCGCGAGAAGCAGCTTCTCGTGCGCGGCACTGCCGCCCATACGGGCACCCTTGGTGGGCTTCGGCATTTTCCATCTCCTGTGTCTCTGCCCCGGCCGTATCAGGTACCGAGGTCAGTATCCGAGCAGGCGGTCGCCTGTCGGAGATCCGAAGCGTTCTACGACTCCGGAAGAGCCGCGCCCCGTGAGGGGCGCGGCAGCCGAGTCAGTACTGCTCGGTCTCCACGAAACCGGCGTCGGCGTCGTCATCGGCACCGAACGCGTCCGCGGCGGCGGTGGGGTCGAATCCGGGCGGGCTGTCCTTCAGGGCCAGGCCCATGCCGGCCAGCTTCGCCTTGACCTCGTCGATCGACTTCGCACCGAAGTTGCGGATGTCGAGCAGGTCGGCCTCGGAACGCGCCACGAGCTCACCCACGGAGTGGATGCCCTCGCGCTTGAGGCAGTTGTACGACCGAACGGTGAGCTCCAGCTCCTCGATCGGCAGCGCCAGATCGGCGGCGAGCGCGGCGTCCGTCGGCGACGGACCCATGTCGATGCCCTCGGCGTCGATGTTCAGCTCACGCGCGAGACCGAACAGCTCGACCAGCGTCTTACCGGCGGACGCCATGGCGTCGCGCGGCCGCATGGCCTGCTTGGTCTCGACGTCGACGATCAGCTTGTCGAAGTCGGTGCGCTGCTCGACACGCGTGGCCTCGACCTTGTACGTGACCTTCAGCACGGGCGAGTAGATGGAGTCGACCGGGATACGGCCGATCTCCTGGCCCACCTGCTTGTTCTGCACGGCGGAGACGTAACCGCGGCCGCGCTCGACCGTCAGCTCCATCTCCAGCTTGCCCTTGCCGTTGAGCGTGGCGAGGACGAGGTCGGGGTTGTGCACCTCGACACCGGCCGGCGGCGCGATGTCGGCGGCGGTGACCAGACCCGGGCCCTGCTTGCGCAGGTACATCACGACCGGCTCGTCGTGCTCCGAGGAGACGACCAGCTGCTTGATGTTGAGGATCAGGTCGGTGACGTCCTCCTTGACGCCCGGCACGGTGGTGAACTCGTGCAGCACGCCGTCGATACGGATGGACGTGACCGCCGCACCCGGGATCGAGGACAGGAGGGTCCGGCGGAGGGAGTTGCCGAGGGTGTAGCCGAAGCCCGGCTCCAGCGGCTCGATCACGAACCGGGAGCGGAACTCGTCGACGACCTCTTCGGTCAACGAGGGACGCTGAGCAATCAGCATGTTGCGTTCCTTCTGTCAGGGGCGCCCGCTATTTGACGCCCTGAGCCACCGGGCGGCAGCCCGATGTCGATTCCTTACAAGGGTACGGGCGATACGACCCGAAGGAGTCGTACCGCCCGAAAACCTCAGACCAAGCGGCCTGTGTCGAAGATCAGACGCGGCGGCGCTTGGGCGGACGGCAGCCGTTGTGCGGAGTCGGGGTGACGTCCTGGATGGAGCCGACCTCGAGACCGGTCGCCTGGAGCGAACGGATGGCGGTCTCACGACCGGAACCCGGGCCCTTGACGAACACGTCGACCTTGCGCATGCCGTGCTCCTGGGCGCGGCGGGCAGCCGACTCGGCGGCCATCTGCGCGGCGAACGGCGTGGACTTCCGGGAGCCCTTGAAGCCGACGTGGCCGGCGGAGGCCCAGGAGATCACGTTGCCGGACGGGTCCGTGATGGAGACGATCGTGTTGTTGAACGTGCTCTTGATGTGCGCGTGGCCGTGAGCGACGTTCTTCTTTTCCTTGCGGCGCACCTTCTTGGCAGCGCCCTGACGTCCCTTGGGGGGCATCTCTTACTCCTACGGGAGGTGGTCGGTCCTACAGCGAAGACCGCTGGACGGCGAGTCCGCTGCGGACTACTTCTTGCCCGGCTTCTTCTTGCCGGCGATGGCGCGACGCGGGCCCTTGCGGGTGCGGGCGTTGGTGCTGGTGCGCTGACCGCGGACCGGCAGGCCGCGGCGGTGACGCAGACCCTGGTAGCAGCCGATCTCGACCTTGCGGCGGATGTCGGCCTGGATCTCGCGACGGAGGTCACCCTCGGTCTTGATGTTGTTGTCGACGTACTCGCGGATCGCGACGAGCTGCTCTTCGCTCAGGTCGCGGACGCGGGTGTTCGGGTCGATGCCCGTGGCGGCCAGCGTCGCCTGCGAGAGGGTCCGGCCGATGCCGAACACGTAGGTGAGGGCGACCTCCACGCGCTTTTCGCGCGGGATGTCGACACCGGAAACGCGTGCCATTCAATGGCTCCTGGTGATCTTCGGAGGTCTTCCACAGGACCGGTTCCCAGTCGCCGTATGAGGTACGAACTGGGTCCCCGGCCTCCGACCGGGGGTGTCAAGCCATGGCGCGGCTCGGGCCCTGCGTATGAACATATTCAGCTCGCGTCGCGCGAATCTCTGCGAAAGCGGTGCAGAGGGAAAGGTCCTGCGGTCAGCCCTGGCGCTGCTTGTGGCGCGGGTTGTCGCAGATGACCATGACCCGGCCGTGACGGCGGATCACCCTGCACTTGTCGCAGATCTTCTTGACGCTCGGCTTGACCTTCATGGGGTGAGGTTCTCCGGGTCAGTTGCCGACGGCCCCGCGTCGGAGACAGGGGGCGAGGGCAAGATCTACTTGTAGCGGTAGACGATCCGGCCACGCGTGAGGTCGTACGGAGACAACTCCACCACGACCCGGTCGTCAGGGAGGATGCGGATGTAGTGCATACGCATCTTGCCGCTGATGTGTGCCAGGACCTGGTGGCCGTTCTGGAGCTCGACCTTGAACATGGCGTTCGGCAGAGACTCGACGACAGTGCCCTCGATCTCGATGGCACCTTGCTTCTTGGCCACGCTTCGCCCTTCGGAATCGACTACCTTGATCGACCCCTGGACTTTTCCCTTACGGGCGCATGCAGACATGCGGGTGCACAGGAGCCGACGAGTCAGTCTACGTCAGCGCACCCGGAAAGACGAATCGAGGCAGTCTGCCCCAAGCCCATGATCATTAAGCGACCGGATCCGGCGCCGCCGTGATCCCGTACTCCGCGAGCTTCGCCTTGCCCCCGTCGGGGGCCGTCAGGACCAGCGGGCCCTGTTCGGTCAGGGCGATGGAGTGTTCCCAGTGGGAGGACCAGGTGCCGTCGGTCGTGATGACCGTCCAGTCGTCCTTGAGGACCTCGGTCCTCGGAGTGCCCAGCGACACCATCGGCTCGATGGCCAGGCAGAAGCCGGGGACCAGCTTCGCACCCTTGCCCCGGCGCCGGTCGACGTAGTTCAGCAGGTGCGGGTCCATGTGCATCTCGGTGCCGATGCCGTGGCCGCCGTAGTCCTCGATGATCCCGTAACGGCCGCCGCCGGACTTCGGCTGCCGGCGGATGTACGTCTCGATGGCCCGGGAGATGTCGACGAGCCGGTTGCCCAGCTTCATGGCCGCGATGCCGGCCCACATCGACTCCTCGGTCACCCGCGACAGCTCGATCAGCTCCGGGGCGTGACCGGAGCCCACGAAGGCCGTGTACGCGGCGTCGCCGTGCCAGCCGTCGACGATCGCACCGCAGTCGATCGAGATCATGTCGCCGTCCTTGAGGACGACGTCCTCGGACGGGATGCCGTGCACGACGACCTCGTTCACCGAGGTGCAGATGGTCGCGGGGAAGCCGCCGTACCCCAGGAAGTTCGACTTGGCACCGTGCTCCGCCAGCACCTTGCGCGCCACCTCGTCCAGATCCTTCGTACTGGCCCCGGGCACCGCCGCCGCACGCGTGGCCGCGTGAATGGCGGCGACGACCAACCCGGCCTCACGCATCTTGGCGATCTGCTCGGGACTCTTGATCTGCACCATGAAGACGACGGCCTTTCTGGACCGGGAAGGGACGGACTGCTTCCACGATACGGGGCGACCACGGCCGCCCACCCCACGCAGCGGCCGCGGTCCCCTCAGGGGGAACCGCGGCCGCCGACCACGTACGACGAACGACTACTGACCGTCGCCCTCGCGCTTGAGCGCCTCCAGGGCGCGGCCCGTGACCTCGTCGACCGCGCCCATCGCGGAGATGGTCACTACCAGGCCCTGCGCCTTGTAGTAGTCGATGATCGGCTCGGTCTGCGTGTGGTAGACCTCGAGCCGCTTGCGCACGGTCTCCTCGGTGTCGTCGTCCCGCTGGTACAGCTCGCCGCCGCAGACGTCGCAGACGCCCTCCTGCTTCGGCGCGCTGTACGTCACGTGGAAGACGTGCGCGGAGTCCTTCCGGCAGATACGCCGCCCGGCGATCCGCTTGACGACCTCCGCCTCGGGCGCCTCCAGGTCCAGCACGGCGTCCAGGGTGATGCCCTCGTTCTGGAGCAGCTCGTCCAGCGCCTCGGCCTGCGAGACGTTCCGGGGGAAACCGTCCAGCAGGAAGCCGTTCTCGGCGTCCGGCTGCTCCATGCGGTCCTTCGCCATGGCGATGGTGACCTCGTCCGGGACCAGGTTGCCGGCGTCCATGTAGGACTTCGCCAGCTTGCCGAGCTCCGTCTGCCGACTGATGTTGGCGCGGAACAGGTCGCCCGTGGAGATGTGCGGGATCGACAGCTTCTCGGCAAGGCGAGTGGCCTGCGTACCCTTACCGGCACCCGGCGGGCCGACGAGGACGATTCGCATCAGCGGAGGAACCCTTCGTAATTGCGCTGCTGGAGCTGGCTCTCGATCTGCTTCACCGTCTCGAGACCGACACCCACGATGATCAGGATGCTGGTACCACCGAACGGGAAGTTCTGGTTTGCCCCGAAACCAACCAACGCCATCGTCGGCACGAGAGCGATCAGACCCAGATACAGCGAACCCGGCCAGGTGATCCGGTTGAGTACGTAACTCAGGTACTCAGCGGTCGGTCGGCCAGCCCGGATGCCCGGGATGAAGCCACCATACTTCTTCATGTTGTCGGCGACTTCCTCGGGGTTGAAGGAGATCGCCACGTAGAAGAACGCGAAGAAAACAATGAGCAAGAAGTACAGAGTGATGTAAATCGGATGGTCTCCCTGGACCAGGTGACCCTCGATCCAGCTCTTCCATCCGGAGTTACCGCTGGAGAACTGCGCGATCAGCGCCGGGATGTAGAGCAGCGACGAGGCGAAGATGACGGGAATCACACCCGCCTGGTTCACCTTGAGCGGGATGTACGTGGACGTACCGCCGTAGGCACGGCGACCGATCATGCGCTTTGCGTACTGCACCGGGATCCGGCGCTGGGCCTGCTCGACGAAGACCACCAGGCCGACCATGAACAGGCCGACGAGGATGACCGTGCCGAACTCGATCCAGCCGTCGGCCAGCGTGCCCTGCTGCTTGATGGCCCACAGGGCGGACGGGAAGGTGGCGGCGATCGAGATGAACATCAGGATCGACATGCCGTTGCCGATGCCGCGGTCGGTGATGAGCTCGCCGAGCCACATCACCACGGCCGTGCCGGCGGTCATGACGATCACCATGGTGACGGTGACGAAGATCGACTGGTCGGGGACGATCTGCCCGGCGACCGGGCAGCCCTGGAACAGGGCGCCGCTGCGGGCGGTGGCGACGAGGCCGGTGCCCTGCAGGATGGCGAGCGCCACGGTCAGGTAGCGGGTGTACTGCGTGATCTTCGCCGTACCCGCCTGGCCCTCCTTCTTGAGGGCTTCGAGGCGGGGAATCACCACCGTCAGGAGTTGCAGGATGATGCTCGCGGTGATGTAGGGCATGATGCCGAGCGCGAAGATCGTGATCTGCAGCAGGGCGCCGCCGCTGAACATGTTGACCAGACCGAACAGACCCTGGTTGCCCTTGGCTACGTCGATACAGGTCTGGACGTTCTGGTAGTCGACGCCCGGAATCGGGATGTGTGTACCGACTCGGTACACCACGATGATGCCGAGCGTGAAGAGCAGCTTCTTGCGCAGGTCGGGCGTCTTGAACGCCCGGGCGAACGCGGTGAGCACGGTGCCTCCTGCGACCCCCGCGCGTCTGCGTCAAGGGTGACGGTCTTGAGGTTCCAATAGAACAACGACATGGATAACGGTCAACTGCCGCTCAAAGTGCCCGACGTGCGACAGCTGTGAAAGTTGGCAGTGCAGGCCACCTTACCCGCGGGACTGCCACCCTTGGAACGACCAACCGGGGATACCCCATTTGTGGGGTATCCCCGGTCGGGATCGCTCAAGTCATCGAGGCGCCTGTTGCGTTCAGACGAGCTCGGTGACGGTACCGCCGGCGGCGGTGATCTTCTCCTTGGCGGAGCCGGAGACGGCGTCGACCGTCACCTGCAGCGCCACGGAGATCTCGCCCTGGCCGAGGACCTTGACGAGGCTGTTCTTGCGAACGGCACCCTTGGCCACCAGACCCTCGACGGTGACCTCGCCACCCTCGGGGTAGAGCGCGGCCAGCTTGTCGAGGTTCACGACCTGGAACTCGGTCTTGAACGGGTTCTTGAAGCCCTTCAGCTTCGGAAGACGCATGTGGAGGGGCATCTGGCCACCCTCGAAGCGCTCCGGAACCTGGTAACGAGCCTTCGTACCCTTGGTACCACGACCGGCCGTCTTACCCTTCGACGCCTCACCACGACCCACACGGGTCTTGGCGGTCTTGGCGCCCGGGGCGGGACGGAGGTTGTGGATCTTGAGCGGGTTGTTCTCCGCCATGATCAGTCGACCTCCTCGACCGTCACGAGGTGGCGGACGGTGTGCACCATGCCGCGGAACTCGGGGCGGTCCTCCTTGACGACCTGCGTGTTGATGCCCTTGAGACCAAGGGAACGCAGGGTGTCACGGTGGTTCTGCTTGCTGCCGATGTAGGACTTGACCTGCGTAATCTTGAGCTGCGCCATGATTACGCACCCGCCCCGGCACGCGCACGGAGAAGAGCCGCGGGGGCGACGTCCTCGAGCGGCAGACCACGGCGCGCCGCGATCTCCTCGGGACGCTGCAGGCCCTTCAGGGCCTCCACGGTCGCGTGCACGATGTTGATCGCGTTGTCGGAGCCGAGCGACTTCGACAGCACGTCGTGGATACCGGCGCACTCCAGCACGGCACGCACGGGACCACCGGCGATAACACCGGTACCCGGCGACGCCGGCTTCAGGAGCACGACACCGGCAGCCTTCTCACCCTGGATCGGGTGCGGGATGGTGCCCTGGATCCGGGGGACCTTGAAGAAGTGCTTCTTGGCCTCCTCAACACCCTTGGCGATGGCGGCCGGCACCTCCTTGGCCTTGCCGTAACCGACACCCACGGTGCCGTCACCGTCGCCCACCACGACCAGCGCGGTGAAGCTGAAGCGACGACCACCCTTCACAACCTTGGCGACGCGGTTGATCGCGACGACGCGCTCAACGTACGCGGTCTTCTCGGCGGCAGCTGCGCCGCCGTCACGGCCCTTCCGGTCCCGCCGCTCGCCGCCACCGGCACCGCCACCGCGGCGCTGGGGTCCAGCCATTGGAATTACCTCTCTCTGTCTCCGCTAGCTACGGAACCGACTCAGAACTTGAGTCCGGCTTCGCGGGCGGCGTCCGCCAGGGCAGCGATGCGCCCGGCGTACTGGTTGCCACCACGGTCGAATACGACGGCCTCGACGCCCGCGGCCTTGGCGCGCTCGGCGACCAGGGCGCCGACCTGCTTGGCCTGTGCGGACTTGTCGCCCTCGCCACCGCGCACCGAGGTGTCCAGGGTGGACGCCGACGCCAGGGTGTGACCCTTGATGTCGTCGATCACCTGGGCCACGATGTGGCGGTTGGAGCGGGTAACGACCAGACGAGGACGCTCCGCCGTACCGGCGATCCGCTTGCGGATCCGGATGTGACGGCGCTTGATCGCGGCGCGCTTGTAGGCGTCGCCCTTGAGGATCTTCTGTCCGTATGCCATGGCTTACTTACCCGCCTTTCCGACCTTGCGGCGGATGACTTCGCCCTCGTACTTGACGCCCTTGGCCTTGTACGGGTCGGGCTTGCGCAGCTTGCGGATGTTGGCCGCAACCTCGCCGACCTTCTGCTTGTCGATGCCCTCGACCGAGAAACGGGTCGGGTTCTCCACCTTGAAGGAGATGCCCTCGGGGGCCTCGACCACGATCGGGTGGCTGTAGCCGAGCGCGAACTCAAGGTTCGAGCCCTTGGCGGTCACGCGGTAACCGACACCACTGATCTCGAGCTTCTTCACGTAACCCTGGGTCACGCCGGTGATCATGTTCGCCACCAGCGTGCGGGACAGGCCGTGGAGGGCCTTGTTCTGACGCTCGTCGTTCGGGCGGGTGACGTTCAGAACGCCGTCCTCACCCTTGACGATCTCGATCGGTGCCACGACGGTGTGGGTCAGCTCGCCCTTGGGGCCCTTGACCTTGACCGTACGGCCGTCGATGGTGACGTCCACGCCGGCGGGAACCGCGATGGGGAGCTTGCCGATGCGCGACATAGCTGTTTCCTCCGTTCCCTTCCGTTACCAGACGTAGGCGAGAACTTCTCCGCCTACGCCCTTCTTGCCGGCCTGCTTGTCGGTGAGAAGCCCGTGCGACGTGGAGATGATCGCCACGCCGAGGCCGCCGAGCACCTTCGGCAGGTTGGTGGACTTCGCGTACACCCGGAGACCGGGCTTGGAGATCCGCTTGATGCCCGCGATGGAGCGCTCACGGTTGGGGCCGAACTTCAGCTCCAGGACGAGGTTCTTGCCGACTTCGGCGTCCTCGACCTTCCAGCCCGTGATGAAGCCCTCCTGCTGGAGGATCTCCGCGATGTGCGACTTGATCTTCGAGTGCGGCATCGCCACTGTGTCGTGGTACGCCGAGTTCGCGTTCCGCAGACGCGTAAGCATGTCTGCGATCGGATCAGTCATGGTCATGAATTGGCCTTCGGCCTCTCTCGCCGGGGTTTCCTGGTGCGCCATCCCTCTCCCCGATCCGAGACGGGACGGGTGCGGCGCGGTGGACCTACGGCGTAGTAAGTCGTACGGGCGGCAGACGCCCAACCCCGCAAGCCTAAGGCATACGGAGAAGGGCTCCTGCCGACCCAGATGCTTACCGAGAGCTTCAGGAATCCCCTTTTACAGGGATTACCAGGAGCTCTTGGTCACGCCCGGCAGCTCGCCACGGTGAGCCATCTCACGAAGGCACACGCGGCACAGGCCGAACTTGCGGTACACGGAGTGCGGGCGGCCGCAGCGCTGGCAGCGGGTGTAGCCACGCACACCGAACTTGGGCTTGCGAGCAGCCTTAGCGATCAGAGCCTTCTTCGCCATCTCGCTCACGCCTCCTTGAACGGGAAGCCGAGGTGACGAAGGAGCGCACGGCCCTCAGCGTCGTTGGTCGCCGTGGTGACCACGGTGATGTCCATACCCCGGACGCGGTCGATCTTGTCCTGGTCGATCTCGTGGAACATGACCTGCTCCGTGAGACCGAAGGTGTAGTTGCCACGGCCGTCGAACTGCTTGGGGGACAGGCCGCGGAAGTCGCGGATGCGCGGCAGCGCGAGCGACAGGGTGCGGTCCAGGAACTCCCACATGCGGTCGCCACGGAGTGTGACGTGGGCACCGATCGGCTGTCCCTCACGCAGCTTGAACTGCGCGATGGACTTGCGGGCCTTGGTGACGGCCGGCTTCTGACCGGTGATCGTGGTGAGGTCGCGGATGGCGCCCTCGATCAGCTTGGAGTCGCGGGCGGCGTCGCCCACACCCATGTTGACCACGATCTTGACGAGGCCGGGGATCTGCATGACGTTCTCGTAGGAGAACTCCTCACGCAGCTTGCCCGCGATCTCCTCGCGGTACTTCGTCTTCAGACGCGGAGTGGTGGTGGTAGCCATCAGATGTCCTCACCCGTCCGCTTGGCAACGCGGATCTTGTTGCCTTCGTCGTCGAAGCGGTAACCGACACGGGTCACGACCTTGTTGCCGTCCTTCTCCACGACGAGCGCCACGTTGCTCACGTGAATGGGGGCTTCGGTGGTGATGATGCCGCCGGCCTGCGAACCGCGAGCCGTGGGACCGGCCTTGGTGTGCTTCTTGACCCGGTTGACACCCTCGACCAGGACGCGCTCGTCGCGCGGGTAAGCGGCAATGACCTTGCCCTGCTTGCCCTTGTCCTTGCCGGTGATGACCTGGACCAGGTCGCCCTTCTTGATCTTCATGCTTACAGCACCTCCGGCGCGAGCGAGATGATCTTCATGAACTTCTTCTCGCGCAGCTCACGGCCGACGGGGCCGAAGATACGGGTGCCGCGAGGGTCGCCGTCGTTCTTCAGAATGACGGCGGCGTTCTCGTCGAAGCGGATGTACGAGCCGTCCGGACGGCGGCGCTCCTTGACGGTGCGAACGATGACCGCCTTGACGACGTCACCCTTCTTCACGTTGCCACCGGGGATCGCGTCCTTGACGGTGGCGACGATGACGTCACCGATACCCGCGTAGCGGCGACCGGAGCCACCGAGCACACGGATGCAAAGGATCTCCTTCGCACCAGTGTTGTCGGCGACACGCAGTCGCGACTCCTGCTGGATCACGTCTATCTCCTGGTTGTCTGCCGGTTCCCGGGGCGGCTGCGCAATGCACACACCCGCCCCGAGCCTGGCGGAACGATGCCTAGGGGGTCCCCCTAGGAGGGATTACTTGGCCTTCTCGAGGATCTCGACGATGCGCCAGCGCTTCGTCGCGGACAGCGGCCGGGTCTCCATGAGGAGGACACGGTCGCCGACGCCCGCGGCGTTCTGCTCGTCGTGCGCCTTGAGCTTGTTCGTACGGCGGATGACCTTGCCGTACAGCGCGTGCTTGACGCGGTCCTCGACAGCGACGACGACGGTCTTGTCCATCTTGTCGCTGACGACAAGACCCTCACGGGTCTTGCGGAAGCCGCGTGCCTCGGTGTTCTCAGTCACGTTGTTCTCGCTCATCAGGCGTTCTCCACCGTCTCGATGCCGAGCTCACGCTCACGCATGAGGGTGTAGATCCGGGCGATGTCCTTGCGGACCGCCTTGAGACGGCCATGGTTCTCGAGCTGGCCGGTCGCCGCCTGGAAGCGGAGATTGAACAGCTCTTCCTTGGCCTCGCGGAGCTTCGCCAGAAGCTCCTCGTTGCCCAGCTCGCGCAGCTCGGACGCCTTGGTACCGGCCGACATCACGCTTCACCTGCCTCGCGCTTGACGATCCGGCACTTCATCGGCAGCTTGTGGGCCGCACGAGTCAGCGCCTCACGGGCGATCTTCTCGTTGGGGTAAGACAGCTCGAACATGACCCGACCCGGGTGCACGTTCGCGACCCACCACTCCGGAGAACCCTTACCGGAACCCATGCGGGTCTCGGCGGGCTTCTTGGTGAGGGGGCGGTCCGGGTAGATGTTGATCCAGACCTTGCCGCCACGCTTGATGTGGCGGGTCATCGCGATACGAGCCGCCTCGATCTGGCGGTTGGTCACGTACGCCGGAGTCATGGCCTGGATGCCGTACTCGCCGAACGCAACCGTCGTACCACCCTTGGCCATACCGCGGCGCTTCGGGTGGTGCTGCTTGCGGTGCTTGACCCTACGGGGGATCAGCATTTCGGTCAGGCCTCCGTTCCGGTGCTCTCAGCCGGAGCGGCAGCCGCGGGGGCCTCGGCCTTGGGGGCCTCGGCACCAGCAGCCTGCTGCGGCTTGCGACCGCGCCCGCCACGCTCGCCGCCACGGCCACCACGGGCCGGGCGGTCGGCGCCGCCACCGCGAGCCGGGCGGTTACCCGCACGGGCGGCAGCGTTCTCGGCACGGACCTCGGCGATGTTCTTGACGTCGCCCTTGTAGATCCAGACCTTCACACCGATGCGGCCGAAGGTCGTCTTGGCCTCGAAGAAGCCGTAGTCCACGTTCGCGCGGAGCGTGTGCAGGGGCACACGGCCCTCGCGGTAGAACTCCGAGCGGGACATCTCGGCGCCGCCGAGGCGGCCACCGCACTGGATCTTGATGCCCTTGGCGCCGGCCTTCATGGCGGACTGCATGCTCTTACGCATGGCCCGACGGAAGGAGACGCGGGAGGAGAGCTGCTCGGCGACGGCCTGGGCGACCAGCTGAGCATCGGTCTCGGGGTTCTTGACCTCGAGGATGTTCAGCTGGACCTGCTTGCCGGTCAGCTTCTCCAGGTCGCCGCGGATGCGGTCGGCCTCGGCGCCGCGGCGGCCGATGACGATGCCCGGGCGAGCGGTGTGGATGTCGACGCGGACGCGGTCACGGGTGCGCTCGATCTCAACCTTCGAGATACCGGCGCGCTCCATGCCGGACGTCATCATCCGGCGGATGGCGACGTCTTCCTTGACGTAGTCCTTGTACAGCTTGTCGGCGTACCACCGGGACTTGAAGTCCGTGGTGACACCGAGGCGGAACCCATGCGGGTTAACCTTCTGGCCCATTACCGGGTTCCTTCCTTGCTGCTGACGACCACGGTGATGTGGCTGGTCCGCTTGCGGATCCGGTAGGCGCGGCCCTGGGCACGCGGCCGGAACCGCTTCAGGGTCGGGCCCTCGTCGACGTACGCCTCGGAAATGAAGAGGCTGTCGGCGTCGGTGTGGTCGTAGTTGTGCGCGGCGTTGGCAATGGCGCTGTCGAGCACCTTGCCGACCGGTACGGAGGCAGCCTGCGGAGCGAATCGCAGGACCGCCTGGGCCTCCGTGGCATCCATGCCACGGATGAGGTCCACCACACGGCGGGCCTTCATGGGCGTGACGCGGATGTACCGCGCCTGGGCCCTGGCTTCCATGGTTGTCCCTTTCAGGTTTCTTTGTCTGAATGCGATCCGCGTTAGCGGCGCTTCGACTTCCGGTCGTCCTTGACGTGGCCCCGGAAGGTGCGCGTCGGCGAGAACTCGCCGAGCTTGTGGCCGACCATCGACTCGGTGACGAACACCGGGATGTGGGTCTTGCCGTTGTGCACCGCGAGCGTGTGGCCGAGCATGGCCGGCACGATCATCGAGCGACGGGACCAGGTCTTGATGACGTTCTTGGTGCCGGCTTCGTTCTGGGCGTCCACCTTCTTCAGCAGGTGGTCGTCGACGAAGGGCCCCTTCTTCAAGCTACGAGGCATCTCAACCCGTCCTTAGCGCTTCTTGTTCGTCTTGCGGCGGCGGACGATGTACTTGTTCGACGCCTTCTTGGGCGAACGAGTACGGCCTTCCTTCTTGCCCCACGGGGACACCGGGTGGCGTCCACCGGAGGTACGTCCCTCACCACCACCGTGCGGGTGGTCGACCGGGTTCATGACCACACCACGCACGGTCGGGCGAACGCCCAGCCAGCGCTTACGGCCCGCCTTACCCCAGTTGATGTTCGACTGCTCGGCGTTGCCGACCTCGCCGACGGTGGCGCGGCAGCGCACGTCGACCAGGCGGATCTCTCCGGACGGCATGCGGAGGTGGGCCATCGAGCCCTCCTTCGCGAGCAGCTGCACGGAGGCACCGGCGGAGCGGGCGAACTTGGCACCGCCACCGGGACGGAGCTCGATCGCGTGGATCGTGGTACCGACCGGGATGTTGCGGAGGGCCAGGTTGTTGCCCGGCTTGATGTCGGCCCCGGGACCGTTCTCGACGCGGTCACCCTGCTGCAGGTTGCGCGGGGCGAGAATGTAGCGCTTCTCGCCGTCGGCGTAGTGCAGCAGCGCGATACGCGCGGTGCGGTTGGGGTCGTACTCGATGTGCGCGACCTTCGCCGGCACGCCGTCCTTGTCGTGACGACGGAAGTCGATCACTCGGTAGGCGCGCTTGTGTCCGCCACCCTGGTGGCGAACGGTCACACGACCGGCGTTGTTACGGCCGCCCTTGCTGTGCAGCGGGCGAACCAGCGACTTCTCCGGCGTGGACCGCGTGACCTCGACGAAGTCGGCGACGCTGGAGCCACGACGGCCCGGAGTCGTCGGCTTGTACTTGCGGATTCCCATTTCTCAGTCCTCGTCCGATATCGGACGATCCGGACCTCCGTCAGGAGGTCGGACCGCCGAAGATGTCGATACGGTCGCCCTCGGCGAGGGTCACGATCGCGCGCTTGGTACCCGCGCGCTGGCCGAAGCCGGTGCGGGTCCGCTTGCGCTTGCCCTGGCGGTTGATCGTGTTCACGCCGGTGACCTTGACCGAGAAGACCGCCTGGACGGCCTGCTTGATCTGGGTCTTGTTGGCGTTCGGGGCCACGATGAACGTGTACTTGCCCTCGTCGAGAAGCGCGTAGCTCTTCTCGGACACGACCGGCTTGAGCAGGACGTCACGGGGGTCCGTGAAGGCCTTGCTCGCCGGGGTGACGACGGTGTTCTTGCCCTCGGCCTCGTGGCGGCGCGCCTTGGCGACGCGCGCGGCCTTGGCGACCTTGGCCGCCTTGGAGGCGATGCTCGGGTGACGCGTAGCCATCAGGCCTCGCTCCCTTCGGTGTCGGTGGCCTTCGGGCCGGACACGAAGGACTCGAAGGCGGCCTTGGTGAAGACCACGTCGTCCGAGACGAGAACGTCGTACGTGTTCAGCTGGCCCGGCTCCAGGATGTGGACCTGGGGCAGGTTGCGGGCGGACAGCCACGCGGCCTCGTCGGCGCGGTCGACGACCAGGAGCAGGTTCTTGCGCTCCGAGATCTTGCCGAACAGCGTCCGGGCGGCCTTCGTCGACGGGTTCTCACCCTCGACGACGCCGGAGACGACGTGGATGCGGTTGTGGCGGGCCCGGTCGGTGAGGGCGTGACGCAGAGCGGCAGCCTTCATCTTCTTCGGGGTCCGCTGCGAGTAGTCACGCGGCTGCGGGCCGTGGACGACGCCACCGCCGGCGAACTGCGGCGCGCGGGTCGAACCCTGGCGGGCGCGACCGGTGCCCTTCTGGCGGTACGGCTTCCTGCCGCCACCACGGACTTCACCGCGGGTCTTGGTCTTGTGCGTGCCCTGACGGGCAGCGGCCAGCTGTGCGACGACGACCTGGTGGATCAGCGGAATGCTGACCTTCTCAACGCCGAAGATCTCCGCGGGGAGCTCGACGGAACCGGCCTTGTCGCCCGCCGGCGAAAGGATGTCAACAGTGCTCATCGGTTACCTCAGGCCCCCTTGGCCGCGGTGCGGACCAGGACGAGGCCGCCGTTCGGACCGGGAACCGCGCCCTTGATGAGCAGCAGACCCTTCTCCGCGTCAACGGCGTGGACGGTCAGGTTCTGGGTGGTGACCCGCTCGTTGCCCATGCGACCCGCCATGCGGAGGCCCTTGAACACGCGGCCCGGGGTGGCGCAGCCACCGATGGAACCGGGCGAGCGGTGCTTGCGCTGGGTGCCGTGTCCGGCGCCGAGGCCCTTGAAGTTGTGACGCTTCATGACACCGGCGAAGCCCTTGCCCTTGCTCTTGCCGGTCACGTCGACCTTGATGCCGGCCTCGAACACCTCGGCGGTGATCTCCTGGCCGAGGGTGTACTCGCTGGCGTCAGCGGTACGGATCTCGACGAGGTGGCGGCGGGGAGTGACGTCGGCCTTGGCGAAGTGGCCCTTGAGGGGCTTGTTCACCTTGCGCGGGTCGATCTCGCCGAACGCGATCTGGACGGACTCGTAGCCGTCGGCGTCGTTCGTGCGGACCTGGGTGACGACGTTGGGGCCGGCCTTGACGACGGTGACCGGAACAACACGGTTGTTCTCGTCCCACACCTGCGTCATGCCGAGCTTCTCGCCCAGGATGCCCTTGATCTGCTTAGCCATCTCTCAGATCACCGGCCTCAGAGCTTGATCTCGATGTCGACACCGGCCGGGAGGTCGAGTCGCATCAGGGAGTCAACGGTCTTGGGCGTCGGGTCGAGGATGTCGATCAGGCGCTTGTGCGTGCGCATCTCGAAGTGCTCGCGCGAGTCCTTGTACTTGTGCGGCGACTTGATGACGCAGTACACGTTCTTCTCAGTGGGCAGCGGCACCGGGCCCGCGACCGACGCACCAGTGCGGGTCACCGTCTCGACGATCTTCTTCGCCGAGGAGTCGATGACCTCGTGGTCGTAGGCCTTGAGCCGGATGCGGATCTTCTGTCCCGCCATGGCTACTTCGTAGTCCTGTCTCTCTACAGCTCTGGAACCCGGTGTTCCCGTCCTCTTCTCCGACCCACGCGGTCGGGCGTGTCGCAGTCTCGCTGACAAAGACGTCCCTTGTTCGAACATCCCTACGGGATCGCACACAGCCCTGCCGGAACCGTGAACCGGGGGCGAGAGGCCCACCGGGTGCCTGGTCGGTGCCGCACTGACACTTCCCGGAAGATTCCCGTACGTCCGCCCCACATGAGGACGACGAGTACTGTGGGACTCGCTTCCGGTCCTCCCGGCGGGAGGCGCGCAGCATCAACACTCGACCGAGCAACTCGGACAGTCTGCCATATGGGGCACTGCCGACGCCAATCGAGCCGGAGAGAATACCCCCGGGGTGACGCAGGTCAAACCCTGGCCCGGCGCACCGGAAGCCGCCCAACCCCGGGCGCGGCCCCGCTCAGTCCGGCTCCCACGCCCGCCGTCGGGGCATCGCCCGGAACACCACACCCAGTAACAGGGCCGACGCGGCGGGCACCAGCAGGAGCACCGCGGGGCGCAGCCCCTCGTGCAGGAGCCAGGCGCCCAGCAGGCCGCCCGCGAACATCGCGCCGACCGAGACGAAGCGGCGGCCCTGGGTGCGCAGGCCGGAGCCGATGCGGCGGTCGGCGGCCGGGACGAGACCGCCGAGGAGCGCGGTGAGCGGGCGCGTGGACACCGTGGTGGGCACGTCCGGGACCTGCACCCGCATGGTGGTGACGTTGCGTACGCCCATGGCCGCGGCCACCAGGGCGATCACGAGGAGATGGTGGCCGGTGACGGGTCCGCCCGGCTCGCCGGGACGGACACGCCACGCGACCAGGCCGCCGCACCCCAGGAGCAGCGCCTCGATGGTCAGGCCGGGGACGAACCAACGGCGGCCGTGGACGTCCACGTAGGCCCCGAACAGGGAGCCGGCCACCGCGCCGACCACGAAGCCGGCGAGGGAGACCCCCGCCGCGGCCGGTGAGAGCTTGGCCGCGCCGATGAGCGCGAAGGCGAGGAAGAGGATGTTGCCGGTCTGTACGGCCGTGAAGGTCGGTCCCAGCACGAGAAAGCTGACGGCCTCGATCATGCCGGTCGTCAGCGTGAGCACCACCAGGGCCGAGGTGAGCCCGACGCCCGCCTTGGGCTTCATGCGGGGGTCCGCTCCATACGGGGACCGTAAGCCGCGACCCACGCGTCCGGCCTCCGCTGCCGCGGGCCGCTAGGCCGATCAGGTTCGGTCCCGCGAAGGGCCCCGGCGCCGCCGCCCGCCGGGCCGTCACGCGGACGGCTGTCTTCCGCGGCCCGCCTGACGTGATCATGGTCGGCATGTCGATCACTTCCCGGCGCAGCCTGCTCGCCACCCTCGCCGCCTCCGCCGCCTCCGTCCCGCTGGGCGCTCTGGCCGCCGCCCCGGCGCGGGCCGCCGGACCGGTGCACGCCGTCGAGCCGTTCCCCGTGCCGTCGGGTCCGACGTCGGGCCGTTCCACGGTGACGCTGCCACCGCTGGACGCCTCCTACTTCACGCAGGTGACGCTGGGGACGCCGCTCACCGGGTGGTCAACGGCCCCACGATGTCCGACCTGGGCGGCGCGGCACTCCTCGACGGCACGGTCACGTACGCGACGAAGCTGCACACCGTCCAACGCATCTGACACGGCCGGAAGCGGGCGGCCGCACCACCTGGTCCTTCCGCGTCTCAGATGACCCCCTGCGCGACCATCGCCTCCGCCACCCGCTCGAAGCCCGCGATGTTCGCGCCCGCCACGTAGTCGCCGGGGCGGCCGTAGCGGGCGGCGGTCTCGCGGCAGGTGGTGTGGATGTCGGCCATGACGCGGGCGAGTTCCTCCTCGACGCGGACCGCCGGCCAGGCCGTACGGGACGCGTTCTGGGCCATCTCCAGGGCGCTGACCGCCACGCCGCCGGCGTTCGCCGCCTTGGCGGGGCCGAAGGCGACCCCGGACCGCTGGAACAGCTGGACCGCCTCCGGGGTCGACGGCATGTTCGCGCCCTCCGAGACGGCCTTCACGCCGTTGTGGATCAGGGCCGCGGCGTCGTTCTCGTCCAGTTCGTTCTGGGTCGCGGACGGCAGGGCGACGTCGGCCGGAACCTCCCAGACCCGGCCGCCCGGCACGAAGCGCGCCGAGGCGCCCCGGCGCTGCGCGTACGTGCCGATCCGGGCCCGCTCCACCTCCTTGACCTGCCGCAGCAGCTCCAGGTCGACACCCTTCTCGTCGACCACGTAGCCGGAGGAGTCCGAGCAGGTGATCGGGTTGGCGCCGAGAGCAGTCAGCTTCTCGATGGTGTGGACCGCCACGTTCCCGGAGCCCGACACGACCACGGACTGGCCCTCCAGGTCCTCGCCACGCTCCCGCAGCATCGCCGCAGTGAACAGGACGTTGCCGTACCCCGTCGCCTCCGGGCGGATCAGTGAGCCGCCCCAGCCCGGGCCCTTGCCGGTGAGGACGCCGGCCTCCCAGCGGTTGGTGATGCGGCGGTACTGGCCGAAGAGATAGCCGATCTCCCGGGCTCCGACGCCGATGTCACCCGCCGGCACGTCCGTGTGTGCGCCGATGTGGCGGTGCAGTTCGGTCATGAAGGACTGGCAGAACCGCATGACCTCCGCGTCGCTGCGTCCCCTCGGATCGAAGTCGCTACCGCCCTTTCCGCCGCCGATGCCGAGGCCGGTCAGCGCGTTCTTGAATACCTGCTCGAAGCCCAGGAACTTGACGATGCCGAGGTTCACCGAGGGGTGGAAGCGCAGGCCGCCCTTGTACGGGCCGAGCGCGCTGTTGAACTCCACGCGAAAGCCCCGGTTGACGTGCACCCGGCCCCGGTCGTCCTGCCACGGGACCCGGAAGATGATCTGCCGCTCCGGCTCGCACAGCCGCTCCACCAGCCCCGGCTCCGCGTACTCCGGGCGGTCCGCCAGCACCGGTGCCAGCGTGTCCAGCACCTCGGCGACGGCCTGGAGGAACTCCGGCTGCGCGGGGTTGCGGTCCTCGATCTCCGCGCGGAGGCGGTCCAGCGTGTCCGTCGTCCTGGTCTCGTCGCGTCGCTTCGTCACGGGCTCCCTTTCATCCGGTTCCTCCGGCCCGACCGCTGGTACGGCCTACCCGCCCCGCGCGTTCAGGACACGTGTCCCGCGCTTGGCGCGTCCACCCGGACCAACGGCCGGGCCGAGCCGACCGAGCACCGGGATACGCCTCAACTGGTCTGTACCAACCTCTTGCCCCCGCCCTTCCCCCGCCGCAAGCTCGGCTCATGGAGCTGGAGCTGCGACATCTCAGGACGGTCCGGGCCATCGCCGACGCCGGGAGTCTCACCAGGGCGGCCACGGCGCTCGGGCTCGCACAGCCCGCGTTGAGCGCGCAGCTCAAACGCATCGAGCGGGCCCTGGGGGGTGAGTTGTTCGAGCGGGGCCGGCACGGGGTGCGGGCCACGGCGCTGGGTGAACTCGTACTCGAACGCACCCGTGTCGTGCTGCCCGCGGTGACCGAACTGCAGCAGGAGGCGGCGCGGTTCGCCCGTTCCCCGCGCGCCACGGCCTCCTTCCGGCTGGGCGGCACCCACGGTCCGCTGCTGGGCGCCCTGGTGGACCGGCTGGCGGACGTCCTGCCCGACGCCGGTGTGACGACCTGCGCCTCGTGGTCCGAGCGGCAGCTGGCCGATCTGCTCGCCGAGGGGCGGCTGGACTTCGCGCTCGCCGGGACCTGCGGGTCGGCCGCGCCGCCCCGCGCCGAGGGGCTCGTCTGGCGCGAGGTCGCCGTGGACCCGGTGTTCGTCATGGTGCCCGAGGGGCACGCGCTGGCCGCCGCGCACGAGGTCGGACTGGGCGAGCTGGCCGAGGAACAGTGGGCGTGCGTGCCCGGCGACGGGTGTTTCGGGGACTGCTTCTCCGCCTCCTGCGCCCGCGCCGGGTTCACACCGCGCCGGATGTACGAGACGGACACCTCGTCGGTGGTGCATCTGGTGCAGGTGGGACGAGCGGTGGGGCTGTGCCGGGCGACGTTTCCGAGCACGCCGGGGATCGTCACCCGACCGCTGCGCGGTACCCCGCTGGCCTGGCGCCATCTGCTCGGCTGGCATGCGCTGACACAGGGGGCGGACACCGCCGCCACCGTGCTCGCGCAGGCGCACATGGCGTACGCGGAGGTGGCGGCCCGCAGCGACAGCTACACCGCGTGGCTGGCCGCGCGTCGCGTGCCCTGAGGCGTGTTCCGTAACGCTGGGGAGAGGGTCAACCGACGTCTTATGCAGGCCTGTTGACCCTTCCTACGGTTTCGGCACCTCCCCATCGAGCGAGACCGAGACCGAGGAGATCCCCCATGCCCCAGCGACCCACCCGGGCCAGAGCCGCGGGTGCCGCCGTGGCGGCGACGGCCGCCCTGCTCGTGGCCGGGCTCAGCGGCTCCGCGAGCGCGGGCGCCGCCGCCGCACCGACCACATCGACCGCCCTCCCAGCCGCCGCGACGCTGCGCACCGACGCCGCTCCCCCGACCCTGCTCCGCGCCATGGAGCGCGACCTCGGCCTGGACCGGCGTCAGGCGCAGCGGCGCCTGGCCAACGAGGCGGAGGCCGGGGCCACGGCGGGCCGCCTGCGGGCCGCGCTCGGCGGCGACTTCGCGGGCGCCTGGGTGCGGGGCGCCGACTCCGGCACCCTGACCGTGGCGACCACGGACGCGGCCGACGTACCCGCGATCGAGGAACGGGGCGCGAAGGCCGCGGTCGTCCGCCACTCCCTCGCCGACCTGGACGCCGCCAAGGCCCGCCTGGACCGGGCGGCCCAGCGGCGGAGCACCACCGACGCGCCCGTCTGGTACGTCGACGTGCGCGCCAACACCGTCGTCGTGCGGGCGGTACGTCCGGCCGCCGCGCGCGCCCTGCTGGACGCGGCCGGCGTCCACGGCTCGCTCGCCCGGATCGAGACGACGGCCGAGCGGCCCCGCGCTCTGTACGACCTGCGCGGCGGTGAGGCGTACTACATCGACAACAGCGGGCGCTGCTCCATCGGCTTCCCGGTGACCAAGGGCACCCAGCAGGGCTTCGCCACGGCCGGTCACTGCGGCCGGGGCGGCGCGAGCACCACCGGCCACAACCGGGTGGCGCAGGGCACCTTCCAGGGCTCGATCTTCCCCGGCCGGGACATGGCGTGGGTGGCGACCGGCTCCCAGTGGACCGCGACCCCGTACGTCCGGGGCTCCGGCGGGCAGAACGTCCAGGTCACCGGGTCCACACAGGCGCCGGTCGGGGCGTCCGTGTGCCGTTCCGGATCCACCACCGGCTGGCACTGCGGCACCGTCCAGCAGCACAACACCAGCGTCACCTACCCCGAGGGCACCATCACCGGCGTCACCCGCACCTCGGTCTGCGCCGAGCCCGGCGACTCCGGCGGCTCGTACATCTCCGGCAGCCAGGCCCAGGGCGTGACGTCGGGCGGCTCGGGCAACTGCAGCAGCGGCGGTACGACGTTCTTCCAGCCGATCAACCCGCTGCTCCAGAACTACGGCCTCACCCTGAGGACCACGACGGACCCGGGCGACCCCGGTGACCCGGGCGACCCGGGCGACCCGGGCGGCACGTGGACGGCCGGCACGGTCTATGAGCCCGGCGACACGGTCACGTACGCCGGAGCGACCTACCGTTGCCTCCAGGGCCACCAGTCCCAGCCGGGCTGGGAGCCGCCGAACGTACCGGCGCTGTGGCAGCGCGCGTGACTCAGTGAAAAGCAGCGGGTCCGGGTGCACGCACGAGGCACCCGGACCCGACCTGATCACGCCGCCCGCTGGAAACTCCGCAACCGTACGAACGACGACTCCAGCCCCTTCTTCAGCGCCCGCGCCACCGGCCGTTCCACGAGGCGGTGCACCAGCCAGCTCAGCACCAGGAACCCTGCGATCAGGGTAGCGACCAGCAGGCGCGGGTCCATCGTGCCGCGGAGGTGGTGGATGAGGACTATGCCCGCGAGGTAGTGCATGAGGTAGAGCGGGTACGTCAGGCAACCGGCCGTCACCAGCCACTTCCAGCGGATGCGGTCGGTCCAGCCGAGGGCGATGGCCACCATCACCAGCATGAACACGGTGAAGATGACGACCGCGCCACGCCAGCTGCTGACCTGCTCGTACTCGACCCGCTCCCCCAGCTCCAGCTGGCCCATCAGCCAGGACATCGCGAGGATGCCCCACAGCAGGAGGTCCTGGCCGAAGCGGTGCATGAGGTAGAGGGCCAGACCGGCGATGAAGTACCAGGCGGCGCTCGGGTCGGCGACCAGCGTCAGCAGCGGGAACTTCGAGATCGGCGCCAGCATCGCCGCGGCGCCCCAGACGCAGCAGAACACGACGACCCGGCGGTACGTCAGGCCCATGGCGACGACGACGAGGAACAGCAGGTAGAAGCGGAGCTCCGACCAGAGCGTCCAGTACACGGGGTCGACGTTCGGGATCTTGGAACCGGACTGCAGCATCGTCAGGTTGAACAGGATCTCCCGCAGCCGCAGCCGCTCCTGCACCCCCGGCAGCAGCACCAGCACGGCCGTCGTGAAGAGGACGGCGAACCAGTACGCGGGATAGAGGCGGATCACGCGCGAGACGAAGAAGTCCTTGGGTGTGCGGCCCCAGCACGACATGCAGATCACGAAGCCGCTGATCACGAAGAAGATCTCGACGCCTATCCAGCCGAAGGAGGCGACGCGGAACACGCTCGGCATCAGCTCCGACACCGGGCGGTCCCAGATGATGTTGCCGGCCTCGTTCGCCCGGCGGGTGCCGACGAAGTGGTGCAGGACCACCATCAGGGCGGCGACGAGACGGATGCCGTCGACGACGTAGAGCCGGGGCCGCTGCCGTCGGGCACCGCGAGCCGAGGTGTCCGCCTTCGGTGCGCCCAGCGGCTGTGGCGGACGTTCGGCCACCGCGACCGGCATAGGTATCGACAATCCGCTGCGCGCACCCTGCATCAGGAGTCCTAGCCATCCTCGGGAGAGACTCGGGGCCCGACGGCCACTGAACGACGGTTCACGCTACGTCGGCACTTTCCGCCCTACGAGGACAGAAGAGAACAATTCCCCAGTGCGCACGGGGAAGTTGCCGCAACCCTCGCCATTCCGCCGCACAGTGTTCGACCAGTTTTCACTCACGCTCGGGACAACCCCCTGATGTGTTCGACCAGGCCGGGTACGGCAAAGGGGCCCGTACGACCGAAGTCGTACGGGCCCCTACAGGCCTTTTCAGGTCAGGCGACCTTCAAGCAAGCGGAACTTACTTGACGATCTTGGTGACCTGGCCGGCGCCCACGGTCCGGCCACCCTCACGGATGGCGAACTTCAGGCCCTCCTCCATGGCGACGGGCTGGATCAGCTCGACGCGCATTTCGGTGTTGTCGCCCGGCATGACCATCTCGGTGCCCTCGGGGAGGTGCACGACACCGGTCACGTCAGTCGTACGGAAGTAGAACTGCGGGCGGTAGTTGTTGAAGAAGGGGGTGTGACGACCACCCTCGTCCTTCGACAGGATGTAGGCCTGGGCCTCGAACTCGGTGTGCGGGGTGACAGAGCCCGGCTTGATGATGCACTGGCCGCGCTCGACGTCCTCGCGCTTGATGCCGCGAAGCAGCAGACCGACGTTCTCACCGGCCTGGCCCTCGTCGAGCAGCTTGCGGAACATCTCGATGCCGGTGACCGTGGTGGTGGTCTTCTCGGTCTTGATGCCGATGATGTCGACGGTCTCGTTGACCTTGAGGACACCACGCTCGATACGGCCGGTGACGACCGTACCGCGACCGGTGATCGTGAAGACGTCCTCGATCGGCATCAGGAACGGCTTGTCGACGTCACGCTCGGGCTGCGGGACGGACTCGTCGACAGCCTTCATCAGGTTGAGGACGGAGTCGACCCACTCCTTCTCGCCCTCGAGGGCCTTGAGCGCGGAGACCTTGACGACCGGCAGGTCGTCGCCCGGGAACTCGTACTCGGAGAGCAGCTCACGGACCTCGAGCTCGACGAGCTCCAGGATCTCCTCGTCGTCCACCATGTCGGCCTTGTTCAGGGCGACCACGATGTACGGCACGCCGACCTGGCGGGCCAGGAGCACGTGCTCCTTGGTCTGCGGCATCGGGCCGTCGGTGGCGGCGACCACCAGGATCGCGCCGTCCATCTGCGCGGCACCGGTGATCATGTTCTTGATGTAGTCCGCGTGACCAGGGCAGTCGACGTGGGCGTAGTGACGCGCCTCGGTCTGGTACTCGACGTGCGCGATGGAGATGGTGATACCACGCTGACGCTCTTCCGGCGCCTTGTCGATGTTGTCGAACGGGGTGGCCTCGTTCAGGTCCGGGTACGCGTCGTGCAGCACCTTGGTAATGGCGGCCGTGAGGGTCGTCTTACCGTGGTCGATGTGACCGATGGTGCCGATGTTGACGTGCGGCTTAGTCCGCTCGAACTTCGCCTTCGCCACTGGGGTCCTCCTGTGGAGTGGTTCTGTACGCCTTACTTCATCGGCGCCAGGTGATCTTTGCTGTTAAGTCCCGGGCCCCGGGACATTCACCCGGGATTGCGGGTGAATGCCCCGTGAGGCTCCGGAGTCAAGCCTACGGCGTATGAACGCGGTGCGTTACTCGCCCTTGGCCTTCGCGATGATCTCCTCGGCGACGTTCCGCGGAACCTCGGCGTAGGAGTCGAACTGCATCGAGTAGCTTGCGCGACCCGACGTCTTGCTGCGGAGGTCCCCGACGTAGCCGAACATCTCCGAAAGGGGCACGAGGCCCTTCACGACGCGGGCACCGGCCCGCTCCTCCATGGCCTGGATCTGACCACGGCGGGAGTTGATGTCGCCGATGACCTCACCCATGTAGTCCTCGGGCGTGGTGACCTCGACGGCCATCATCGGCTCGAGCAGCACGGGGCTGGCCTTGCGCGCGGCCTCCTTGAAGGCCTGCGAACCGGCGATCTTGAACGCGAGTTCGGAGGAGTCGACCTCGTGGTAGGCACCGTCGAGAAGCGTGACGCGGACGCCCGTCATCTCGTAGCCGGCGAGGATGCCGAACTGCATGGCCTCCTGCGCACCGGCGTCGACCGAAGGGATGTACTCCTTCGGGATGCGACCACCGGTCACCTTGTTCACGAACTCGTACGAGGCGTCGCCGCCCTCGATGGGCTCGATCGCGATCTGCACCTTGGCGAACTGACCGGTACCACCGGTCTGCTTCTTGTGGGTGTAGTCCACGCGCTCGACGGCCTTGCGGATCGTCTCACGGTAGGCGACCTGCGGCTTGCCGACGTTGGCCTCGACCTTGAACTCACGGCGCATACGGTCGACCAGCACCTCGAGGTGCAGCTCGCCCATACCACCGATGATGGTCTGGCCGGTCTCCTCGTCCGAGTGAACCTGGAAGGAGGGGTCCTCCTCCGCGAGACGCTGGATGGCGACACCCAGCTTCTCCTGGTCACCCTTGGACTTGGGCTCGATGGCGACCTGGATGACCGGCGCCGGGAAGTCCATGGACTCCAGGATGACCGGGTTCTTGTCGTCGCTCAGCGTCTCACCGGTGGTGGTCTGCTTGAGGCCCATCACGGCGACGATGTCGCCGGCGCCCACCGAGTCGATCTCCTCACGCTTGTTCGCGTGCATGCGGTAGATCTTGCCGATGCGCTCCTTCTTGCCCTTGACCGAGTTCAGCACCGCGGTGCCGGACTCCAGGCGACCGGAGTAGATCCGGACGAAGGTGAGCTTGCCGAGGTGCGGGTCGCTCATGATCTTGAAGGCGAGCGCGGACAGCGGCTCGTCGTCGGACGGCTTGCGCTTGACGACGACCTCGGAGTCCTTGACGTCGTGGCCCTCGATGGCCTCGACGTCCAGCGGGGTCGGCAGGTAGCGCACGACCGCGTCGAGCAGGGGCTGGACGCCCTTGTTCTTGAACGCGGTGCCACAGAACACCGGGGTGACCGTGGTGCCGTCGGACTTGCCGGACGCGATGGTGATGCGACGGATCGCGGCGTACAGCTGCTCCTCAGTGGGCTCCTCGCCCTCCAGGTACAGCTCCATGACCTCTTCGTCGTTCTCCGCGACGGCCTCGACCAGCTTGCCGCGCCACTCCTCGGCGGCCTCGGTGTGCGTGGCCGGGATGTCGACGACGTCGTACATCTCGCCCTTCGCCGCCTCGGCGGACCACACGAGCGCCTTCATGCGGACCAGGTCCACAACGCCCTTGAAGTCGGCCTCGGCACCGATCGGCAGCTGCATGACGAGCGGCTGCGCGCCCAGGCGGTCCGAGATCATGTCCACGCAGCGGTGGAACTCGGCGCCGGTACGGTCCAGCTTGTTGACGAAGCAGATGCGCGGCACGCCGTAACGGTCGGCCTGACGCCACACCGTCTCGGACTGCGGCTCGACACCGGCCACACCGTCGAACACCGTCACGGCACCGTCGAGGACGCGCAGCGAACGCTCCACCTCGACGGTGAAGTCGACGTGCCCCGGGGTGTCGATGATGTTGATCGTGTAGTCGTTGTCCTCGAGCGGCCAGTGACAGGTGGTGGCAGCAGAGGTGATCGTGATGCCACGCTCCTGCTCCTGCTCCATCCAGTCCATCGTGGCAGCGCCGTCGTGGACCTCACCGATCTTGTAGCTGACGCCGGTGTAGAAGAGGATCCGCTCGGTGGTGGTCGTCTTGCCCGCGTCGATGTGGGCCATGATCCCGATGTTGCGGACCTTGGCCAGGTCAAGTGAAGTGGTAGCCATAAGGCTTCAGTCTTCTCTCGGTCTCGATGGGGTCTGCGACTACCAGCGGTAGTGCGCGAAGGCCTTGTTGGACTCGGCCATCTTGTGGGTGTCCTCGCGCTTCTTCACGGCCGCACCGAGGCCGTTCGAGGCGTCGAGAAGCTCGTTGAGGAGACGCTCGGTCATGGTCTTCTCGCGACGGGCGCGGGAGTAACCGACGAGCCAGCGCAGCGCGAGCGTGTTGGCGCGACCGGGCTTGACCTCGATCGGCACCTGGTACGTCGCACCGCCGACGCGGCGGGACTTGACTTCGAGGGTCGGCTTGATGTTCTCCAGCGCGCGCTTCAGCGTGATGATCGGGTCGTTGCCCGTCTTCTCACGCAGACCCTCCATGGCGCCGTACACGATGCGCTCGGCGGTGGAGCGCTTGCCGTTCAGCAGCACCTTGTTGATCAGGGAGGTCACCAGAGGGGAGCCGTAAACCGGGTCGATGATGACCGGGCGCTTCGGGGCGGGGCCCTTACGAGGCATTCTTACTTCTCCTTCTTGGCGCCGTAGCGGCTGCGGGCCTGCTTGCGGTTCTTGACACCCTGGGTGTCGAGCGAGCCACGGATGATCTTGTAGCGAACACCCGGCAGGTCCTTCACACGGCCGCCGCGCACGAGCACGATGGAGTGCTCCTGCAGGTTGTGTCCCTCACCCGGAATGTAAGCAGTGACCTCGATCCCGCTGGTCAGACGCACACGCGCGACCTTACGCAGGGCCGAGTTCGGCTTCTTCGGGGTGGTCGTGAACACACGCGTGCAGACGCCCCGGCGCTGAGGGGAACCCTCGAGTGCGGGCGTCTTGTTCTTCTCGACCTTGTCCTGCCGGCCCTTACGGACCAGCTGCTGGATCGTAGGCACTACTTCTCCGGTTTCTGTGTGCCGATAGGTACAGCTAACCTGGAACGTCGCCGACCCACGCGGTCGGGTGTGTCGAATCCGGCGGACCCCCACCGCGAGGCAGAAGGAAGCGCAGATTACGGTGGCCGCTCTCGGACTCCCCATGCGGTTGAAGACACGCACGGAAGCCAGGGCACACCCCAGGCACAAGGTCTGAGCGTACCTACCGCATACGCTGCGGTCAAAACAAATGCCCGGCGCCCACCGGGCGGCACTGACCACGCCAAACATCCTGTTCGGCCGACCCCGGCCGAACCCGGCCCCCGCAGGCTTGCACGCATGTGCGACGCTGTGGGGATCTTATGGCAGATGTTTCGCGATCACCCATACTGTGATGCCCCGCCCGGGGCCCGGTGATCGGGCCGGAGGGGGACCACAGTCATGAGCACGGCTGCCAGTTCCGAGGCGACGGATACCACCGAGTCCGGCGACGCCGGCGCGGAGCGGCCCCGTACGCCACGGATACCGCTGCCCGGGATACCGCGGCTCTCCCGGCCCCTCAGGGTGCCGGGCGGACTGCGGCCGTACGGCCCTCCTTTGCTCCTCTACGGCGCCACCAAGCTGGTCGGTACCGTCGTCTTCGCCATTCTGCTGATGGCCTCCGGCGAGTACCGGCAGAAGAACCCCCGCTTCGGCGGCGGCGCCCACTGGTGGGACGTACTCGCCACCTGGGACGGCTGGTGGTATCTCCAGGTCGCCGAGAAGGGGTACGACCCCAGGCCGCTGCGGCGGCTCGATCCCGGCGGGATGTTCACGGTCGAGCAGAACTCCGTCGCGTTCTTCCCCCTCTATCCGGGCCTGATCCGAGGCACCTCCGAGGTGACCGGGCTCGGGCTGTACGGGTCCGGGATCCTGGTCTCGGTGATCGCCTCCTTCGTGGCGGCCGCCGGTGTCTACGCCGTGATCTCGCTGCTCGCCGGCGCCCGGGCGGGCACCATCGCCGCGGGTCTGTGGGCGGTGGCACCAGGCTCGGGCGTCGAGTGGGCCGTGTACTCCGAGTCCCTGTTCGTGGCGATCGCCACCTGGTGCTGCTACTGCGTGATGAAGGGCCGCTGGGTGGCCGCCGGGCTGCTCGCCTTCGTGGCCGGCCTCAACCGGCCCACGTCCGCCGCGCTCATCGGTGCCGTGGGGCTAGCCGCGCTCGTCACGCTGGCCCGGCGGGAGGACCGGGCCAAGCACGGCGTGGCGGGGCCGGTCTACGCCATGTGCGCCGCGCCGCTCGGTCTGCTCACCTATGTCGCCTGGGTCGGGCTCAGCATGGGCGAGCTGACGGCGTACTTCACGCTCCAGCGCGACGGGTGGCTGCACTTCTTCGACTTCGGCGCGTACACCCTCGACGTGCTGGGCAACACGGCGATCGGGAAGCACGACTACATCTTCGCGTTCTCCGTGCCCGACCTGCTCGCCGTCCAACTGGTGCTGGCGCTGCCGTTCCTGATCGTGCTGATGCTGCGCAAGCGGCCGCCGCTGGTGCTGGTCGCCTACACGCTCGCCAGCATCGTCAGCGTCCTGGGCACCCAGCAGATCTTCGGCAACACCTCGCGCTACCTGCTCCCCTGCTTCCCCCTCCTCCTCGCCCCGGCCGCCGCGATGAGCCGACTGTCGTGGCCGGTACTGACCGTCTTCTTCGCGACCGCGGCCCCGGCGTCGGGCTGGTACGCGCACTTCGTGCTCTTCGAACTGGGCATCCCGTAGGCGTCGCACGATCAGGACATATGTCCGGGCGCCTGTTCACCTGATATCCCCTCGGCGCGATCAGTCGAAAGCTAAGCTGCGCAGCCGACCGCGCCCGGGGAGGGGCGCGGAACCGTGTTCCGGAGGGGGAGAACCGTGTTCGTGCTGTCCATCCTGCTGCTCATAGCGGCGATCGTCGCCTTTTTCATCGGCCGTGCCCGCGCCGAAGGAGGCTGGAAGCTGGGAGCGGCACTGAGCGCCGTGGCAGGCGTGCTGGCCGGCGTCTTCGCCTGCCTCCATGTCGTGACCGCCTACGAGGTCGGTGTGCCGGTGACCTTCGGCAAGATCGGCAAGCCGCTGACCTCGGGCATCCACTTCAAGTCACCGTTCACCGACGTGACGTCCTTCTCCACCCGCCCGGTGGACCTCAATCTCTACGACAAGGACGTCGTCGAGGTCCGCTCCTCCCAGGGCGGCGTCCTCTACGCGGACGTCACCATCAAGTGGGCCGTCGTGCCCGCGAAGTCGGTCGAGCTGTACCGGCTGGCGGGCAGCGAGGAAGCGGTCCAGGAGCGGCTGGTGCTGCCGGACAGCCGCGAGATCATCCGCAACGTCTTCGCACAGCACACCAGCGAGGAGGGCTACGCCTCCGCCCGCGAGCAGATCAGCTCGGAGATCGCCGCCCTGATCAAGGAGCGCCTGGCACCGCGCGGGATCGACGTCACCGCCGTCAACCTGCGCAACGTGAAGCCCTCGGAGAAGCTGCAGGAGCAGATCGACAAGAAGATCCAGCAGGAGCAGGACACCCAGCGGGCCACCGAGGCGGCGCGTACGGCCAAGGCCGAGGCCGAGCGCAAGCGGATCGAGGCGGAGGGCATCGCCCGCGCCAACAAGATCATGGATCAGTCGCTGAGCGACAAGGTGCTCTACAACCAGTGCCTTGAGGCCTACAAGGAAGCGTCCAGGGCCAACCCGGTCTACGCGGTGCCGTGCGGCACCGGCTCCGACGGCACTCCGGTCATCGTGGACGGCACCAAGAACTAGCCGGTGGCCGGCGGGCAGCCGGCCGACCGACCGAGCGAACGCCGAGGGGCGGCCCCCTAAAGGGACCGCCCCTCAACTCATGCGACTCGCTTACTGGTTGTACGGACCGTAGTCGTAGTCCTCCAGCGGCACGGCCTGGCCGGAGCCCGTGCCGAAGGGCGAGTAGTCGATGTCGTCGTAGCCCACGGCCGAGTACATCGCGGCCTTGGCCTCCTCGGTCGGCTCGACCCGGATGTTGCGGTAGCGGGACAGACCCGTACCGGCCGGGATGAGCTTACCGATGATGACGTTCTCCTTGAGGCCGATCAGGGAGTCGGACTTGGCGTTGATCGCCGCGTCCGTCAGAACCCTGGTCGTCTCCTGGAAGGACGCCGCCGACAGCCACGACTCGGTCGCCAGCGAGGCCTTGGTGATACCCATCAGCTGCGGACGACCGGAGGCCGGGTGACCGCCCTCCTGGACCACACGACGGTTCTCGGTCTCGAACTTCGAGCGCTCGACCAGCTCACCGGGCAGCAGCTCGGCGTCGCCGGACTCGATGATCGTCACACGGCGGAGCATCTGCCGGATGATGATCTCGATGTGCTTGTCGTGGATCGACACGCCCTGCGAGTTGTAGACCTTCTGGACCTCGCCGACCAGGTGGACCTGGACGGCACGCTGACCCAGGATGCGCAGCACGTCGTGCGGGTTGGTGGCACCCACGGTGAGCTTCTGGCCCACCTCGACGTGCTCACCCTCGCTCACCAGGAGCCGGGCACGCTTCGAGATCGGGAACGCCGTCTCGTCGCTGCCGTCGTCCGGGGTGATGACGAGCTTCTTGGTCTTCTCGGTCTCCTCGATCCGCACGCGGCCGGAGGCCTCGGAGATCGGGGCGACACCCTTCGGCGTACGGGCCTCGAAGAGCTCGACGACACGCGGCAGACCCTGGGTGATGTCGTCACCGGCCACACCACCGGTGTGGAAGGTACGCATCGTCAGCTGGGTACCGGGCTCACCGATGGACTGGGCGGCGATGATGCCGACCGCCTCACCGATGTCGACCAGCTTGCCGGTGGCCAGCGAGCGGCCGTAGCACATGGCGCAGGTGCCGACGGCGGACTCGCAGGTCAGGACCGAGCGGGTCTTGACCTCGGAGACCCCGTGCCGGATCAGCTCGTCGATGAGCACGTCGCCCAGGTCGGTACCGGCCGGGGCCAGCACCTTGCCGTCCACGACGATGTCCTCGGCGAGGCAGCGCGCGTACACGGACGTCTCGACGTCCTCCGCCTTGAGCAGCGCACCGTCGGCGCCACGCTCGGCGATCGACAGCCGCAGACCACGCTCGGTGCCGCAGTCCTCCTCGCGGATGATGACGTCCTGCGAGACGTCGACCAGACGACGGGTGAGGTAACCCGAGTCGGCGGTACGCAGAGCGGTGTCCGCCAGACCCTTACGGGCACCGTGCGTGGAGATGAAGTACTCCAGCACGGACAGACCCTCACGGAACGAGGCCTTGATCGGACGCGGGATCGTCTCGTTCTTGGCGTTCGACACCAGACCACGCATACCGGCGATCTGACGCATCTGCATCATGTTGCCTCGTGCGCCCGAGTTCACCATCATGAAGATCGGGTTGGTCTTCGGGAAGTTCTCGTTCATCGCCTCGGCGACCTCGTTGGTCGCCTTGGTCCAGATCGCGATGAGCTCCTGCGTGCGCTCGTCCTTGGTGATCAGACCGCGCTCGTACTGCTTCTGGACCTTCTCGTCCTGCGCCTCGTAGCCCTTGACGATCTCCTTCTTCGCCTCGGGAACGACGACGTCGGAGATGGCCACGGTGACGCCGGAACGGGTGGCCCAGAAGAAGCCGGACGCCTTCAGGTTGTCGAGCGTCGCCGCCACGATGACCTTCGGGTAGCGCTCGGCCAGGTCGTTGACGATCTGGGAGAGCTGCTTCTTGCCGACCTCGTAGTCGACGAACGGGTAGTCCTCGGGCAGCAGCTCGTTGAAGAGCGCGCGGCCCAGCGTGGTCTTCAGGGTGAAGCTGTCACCCTGCTGCCACTCCGGCTCGCCCTCCTCGCGGACCGGCGGCACCCAGCCACGCGGCGGGATGGTGCCCACCGGGAAGCGGATGTCGACGGGCGCCTGCAGCGACAGCTCGCCGGCGTCGAACGCCATGATCGCCTCGGCGACCGAGGAGAACGGACGGTCGGTGCCCTTGATGTCGCGGCCCTCGGCGTCCGTGGTGAGGAAGTACAGACCCAGCACCATGTCCTGGGTCGGCATCGTCACCGGACGGCCGTCGGCGGGCTTGAGGATGTTGTTCGAGGACAGCATCAGGATGCGGGCCTCGGCCTGCGCCTCCGCGGACAGCGGCAGGTGCACGGCCATCTGGTCACCGTCGAAGTCCGCGTTGAACGCGGTGCAGACGAGCGGGTGGATCTGGATGGCCTTGCCCTCGACCAGCTGCGGCTCGAAGGCCTGGATGCCGAGGCGGTGCAGGGTGGGCGCACGGTTCAGCAGCACCGGGTGCTCGGCGATGACCTCTTCGAGGACGTCGTACACCACGGTGCGGCCGCGCTCGACCATCCGCTTGGCGCTCTTGATGTTCTGCGCGTGGTTCAGGTCGACCAGGCGCTTCATCACGAACGGCTTGAAGAGCTCCAGCGCCATCGCCTTCGGCAGACCGCACTGGTGCAGCTTCAGCTGCGGACCGACGACGATCACGGAACGCGCGGAGTAGTCCACACGCTTGCCGAGCAGGTTCTGACGGAAGCGACCCTGCTTGCCCTTCAGCATGTCGCTGAGGGACTTCAGCGGGCGGTTGCCGGGACCGGTCACCGGGCGGCCGCGGCGGCCGTTGTCGAACAGCGCGTCGACGGCCTCCTGAAGCATGCGCTTCTCGTTGTTCACGATGATCTCGGGCGCGCCGAGGTCGAGAAGCCGCTTCAGACGGTTGTTCCGGTTGATCACACGGCGGTACAGGTCGTTCAGGTCGGAGGTCGCGAAGCGGCCACCGTCCAGCTGCACCATCGGGCGGAGGTCCGGCGGGATGACCGGCACGCAGTCGAGCACCATGCCCTTGGGGCTGTTGCTGGTCTGCAGGAACGCGGAGACGACCTTCAGGCGCTTGAGCGCACGGGTCTTCTTCTGGCCCTTACCGGTGCGGATGATCTCGCGGAGGCGCTCGGCCTCCTCGTCGAGGTCGAAGGACTCCAGGCGCTTCTGCAGCGCCGCGGCACCCATCGAGCCGTCGAAGTAGGTGCCGAAGCGGTCGCGCAGCTCGCGGTAGAGCAGCTCGTCGCCCTCCAGGTCCTGGACCTTGAGGTTCTTGAACCGGTTCCACACCTCGTCGAGGCGGTCGATCTCGCGCTGCGCACGGTCGCGCAGCTGCTTCATCTCACGCTCGGCGCCCTCGCGCACCTTGCGGCGCACGTCGGACTTGGCGCCCTCGGCCTCCAGCTCGGCCAGGTCGGTCTCGAGCTTCTTGGCCCGGGCCTCCAGGTCGGCGTCGCGACGCTGCTCGATCTGCTGACGCTCGACGGAGACGTGCGCCTCCAGCGAGGGCAGGTCGCGCGTACGGCGCTCCTCGTCCACGTACGTGATCATGTACGCGGCGAAGTAGATGACCTTCTCCAGGTCCTTCGGGGCGAGGTCGAGCAGGTAGCCCAGCCGCGACGGAACGCCCTTGAAGTACCAGATGTGGGTGACGGGAGCGGCCAGTTCGATGTGGCCCATCCGCTCACGGCGCACCTTGGCGCGCGTGACCTCGACGCCACAGCGCTCACAGATGATGCCCTTGAAGCGGACACGCTTGTACTTGCCGCAGTAGCACTCCCAGTCCCGGGTCGGACCGAAGATCTTCTCGCAGAAGAGTCCGTCCTTCTCGGGCTTGAGGGTGCGGTAGTTGATGGTCTCGGGCTTCTTGACCTCGCCGTGGCTCCACTGACGGATGTCGTCAGCGGTCGCCAGACCGATCCGGAGCTCATCGAAGAAGTTGACGTCGAGCACTATGCGTCAATCCCTCTCAGGGTTGTAAGTCTTGGGGTCTGAAACGGGGTCCCGGGGTCGACGGGCCTTCTGTGGGTGTTCAGAAGGCCCGCCGGACTCCGTCAGACCTCTTCGACGCTGCTCGGCTCGCGCCGGGACAGGTCGATGCCGAGCTCCTCCGCCGCGCGGAAGACGTCCTCGTCGGTGTCACGCATCTCGATGGACATGCCGTCGCTGGACAGCACCTCCACGTTGAGGCAAAGGGACTGCATCTCCTTGATGAGCACCTTGAAGGACTCGGGGATGCCGGGCTCAGGGATGTTCTCGCCCTTGACGATGGCCTCGTAGACCTTCACGCGGCCGGTGACGTCGTCGGACTTGATGGTCAGCAGCTCCTGGAGGGCGTACGCGGCGCCGTAAGCCTCCAGCGCCCACACCTCCATCTCGCCGAACCGCTGGCCACCGAACTGGGCCTTACCACCCAGCGGCTGCTGGGTGATCATCGAGTACGGACCGGTCGAACGGGCGTGCAGCTTGTCGTCGACCAGGTGGTGCAGCTTCAGGATGTACATGTAGCCGACCGAGATCGGCTCCGGGAACGGCTCGCCCGAGCGCCCGTCGAACAGCGGTGCCTTGCCGCTGGGGAGCACCATGCGCTCGCCGTCGCGGTTCGGGATCGTGTGCTCGAGCAGACCCGCGAGCTCGTCCTCACGCGCACCGTCGAAGACCGGCGTGGCGACGTTGGTGCCGGGCTCGACGCTGTCGGCGCCGATGGCCTGCAGACGCTCCGCCCACTCGTCGGCGAGACCGGAGACGTCCCAGCCACGGCTGGCGAGCCAGCCCAGGTGGATCTCCAGAACCTGTCCCGGGTTCATTCGGGACGGCACGCCCAGCGGGTTCAGGATGATGTCGACCGGAGTTCCGTCCTCGAGGAACGGCATGTCCTCGATCGGAAGGATCTTCGAGATGACGCCCTTGTTGCCGTGTCGGCCGGCGAGCTTGTCACCGTCGGTGATCTTGCGCTTCTGCGCCACGTACACGCGCACCAGCTGGTTCACACCGGGGGGAAGCTCGTCGCCCTCCTCGCGGTCGAAGACGCGGACGCCGATGACCTTGCCGATCTCGCCGTGCGGGACCTTCAGCGAGGTGTCACGGACCTCACGGGCCTTCTCACCGAAGATCGCG